>NZ_JAQFJQ010000006.1:0-137892 GCF_030440175.1 Streptococcus sp. SV2 | reverse complement strand
CAGTTTTTTGTACAGACTAGGAAAAGCCCTATTAAAGACCACGGATTTACATTGTTCACCTTCATTATAAGCCGAACTTTCTTTTCTGTCATGAGTTAGCAGGCTAAGCCTGCTTAGAGTTTTTTGTGAATTGCCATAAATTGGAAACAATGCTACATCATGTTTTCAGAAAATTGTTAACTTAGCTGTCTGTCTGGTCAAAATTATGGTAAAATGGAATGGATTAGAAAACGGTTGAAGGAGAATATTATGTCAATTGATCAATTAAGAGATGTTAGACTGATCACAGCACTTATTACGCCTTTCCACGAAGATGGCTCTATCAATTACGATGCTCTTCCAGGCTTGATTGAGCACCTTTTGGCTCACCATACAGAAGCCCTTCTATTGGCAGGAACAACGGCTGAAAGTCCAACACTCACTCACGACGAAGAGTTGGAACTCTTTGCAGAGGTTCAAAAAATTGTCAATGGTCGTGTACCACTAATTGCTGGTGTCGGGACCAATGATACACGTGACTCCATTGAGTTTGCTAAAGAAGTTGCTAAATTTGGTGGTTTCGCAGCAGGTTTGGCTATCGTACCTTACTACAACAAGCCATCACAAGAGGGAATGTACCAACATTTCAAAGCTATTGCGGATGCTTCTGAATTGCCAATTATCATCTACAACATCCCTGGTCGTGTTGTTGTCGAAATGGCTCCAGATACTATGCTTCGTTTAGCTGAACATCCAAATATTATCGGTGTCAAAGAATGTACTAGCCTTGCCAATATGGCCTACCTTATCGAACATAAACCGAAAGACTTCTTGGTTTATACCGGTGAAGATGGTGATGCCTTCCATGCGATGAACCTTGGTGCTAATGGAGTTATCTCAGTAGCTTCTCATACAAATGGTGATGAAATGCATGCCATGCTCGAGGCTATTGAAAATAACGATATCAAGACTGCTGCAGCCATCCAACGCAAATTCATTCCGAAAGTTAATGCTCTCTTCTCAGTATCAAGTCCTGCTCCTGTCAAAGCGGTCCTCAACCATCTTGGTTTCGAAGTTGGTCCACTTCGTTTACCATTGGTAGCATGTACTCCTGAAGAAACTAAGCGTATTATCAAGGTTGTCCTTGAGGAAGATATTGAAACAACACGTAAAACGGTTACAGGTGTCGTTCGTCCAGACTATTAAGAAAGTGGAGTTGAGTATCGTGCTCAACTCTTTTAGTTTAGTGGGACCAAGCAAACAAAATCAGTAGATATGTCTCCTAAAAGCAGTTTTCCATCGTGAAAATCTGCTTTTTTTTGATATAATCATAGTTAGTATGCTTTAAAAAGAAAGGATGTCCTATGAATCAACTTGAACAAAAACTTGAGCAGGATTTTGGTATTGTTTTTAGCCAAAAAGACCTCTTAGAAACGGCATTTACCCACACCTCATATGCCAATGAGCACCGCCTCCTAAACATTTCACATAATGAACGTTTGGAATTTTTAGGAGACGCGGCTCTGCAATTAGTCATTTCCGTTTACCTTTACAATCGCTACCCTAACAAGCCAGAAGGGGAGATGTCTAAGATGCGTAGTACCATTGTTCGTGAAGAGAGTCTGGCTGGCTTTACGAAAGCTTGTGGCTTTGAGCAGTTTATTCGTCTTGGTAAGGGTGAGGAAAAATCTGGTGGTCGTGAACGTGCCACTATTCTCGGTGACCTTTGGGAGGCCTTTCTCGGTGCCCTTTATTTGGACCAAGGATTACCTGCTGTTGAAAAATTCTTGAATAAAGTGATGATTCCTAAAGTCGAAGAAGGCAACTTTGACCGAGTAACGGATTACAAGACGGAACTCCAGGAACGTCTTCAAGTCAATGGTACGGTTGATATTACCTATACCGTTATTGAAGAATCTGGGCCTGCTCATGCTAAGGAATTTACCATGCAGGTAGCTGTTGATGGTAAAGAACTCAGTACAGGTCTCGGAAAATCGAAGAAATTAGCTGAACAGGCGGCTGCCAAGGCCGCCCTTGAACAACTAGGAAATTAAGCATGTATTTGAAATCAATTGAAATGCAGGGCTTTAAATCCTTTGCGGACAAGACGCAGGTCGTCTTTGACAAGGGAGTAACAGCCGTTGTAGGTCCAAATGGATCAGGAAAATCAAATATTACAGAGAGCTTGCGTTGGGCTTTGGGAGAATCATCTGCCAAGAGTTTGCGTGGTGGCAAGATGCCTGACGTTATTTTTGCTGGTACAGAAGTTCGTAAGGCCCTCAACTATGCCGAGGTAGCAGTTACACTTGATAACAGTGATGGCTTTATCGCTGATGCTGGTGAATCTATTCGTGTGGAGCGTCATATTTATCGAAATGGTGACAATGATTACTTGATTGACGGTCGTAAGGTTCGTCTGCGTGATATTCATGACCTTTTCATGGATACTGGTCTTGGACGTGATTCTTTTTCCATTATTTCTCAAGGTCGGGTTGAGGCTATTTTCAATGCCAAGCCAGAGGAACGCCGTGCTATTTTCGAAGAGGCTGCTGGTGTTCTCAAATATAAGACACGCAAGAAAGAGACTGAAAGTAAGCTCAATCAAACTCAGGGTAATCTTGATCGTTTGGAAGACATTATCTTTGAGCTGGTTGGTCAGGTTAAGCCACTTGAAAAACAAGCAGCGACAGCTAAACGTTACTTGGAATTAGATAAAGAGCGTAAACAGACTCAACTTAATCTTTTGGTACACGATATTGAAGTTGGCAAATCAGACTTAACCAAAGCGCAAAAAGACTTGGCAGAAGTCAAAGAAAAATTAGCCAGCTATTATGAAGAACGGCATCGTTTAGAGACTGAGAACCAAGAGCTTAAGCAAAAACGCCATCAAATTTCATATCAAATTTCTTCTGACCAACAAACCTTAGTGGATGTCACACGTCTCATTAGCGACTTTGAGCGTCAAATTGATCTTTATACTATGGAAAGTCAGCAGCGTTCTGAGAAGAAGGAAGAGACTGAAGCTCGCCTTAGTGAGTTAGAAAGTTTAAAAGAAGAAGCAGAAACTTCTCTTGATAGCGTCAACAAACGTCAAATTGAATTAACTCGTGAGCTGGAAACCATTGCCCAAAATCTGACTTCTATTCAAACGGAGTTAGAGCAATTTTCGGAAGATCCAGATACGCTTATTGAACGTTTGCGTGAGGACTATGTTAGTCTTATGCAGGAGGAAGCCAAAGTTTCCAATAGTTTGACTCAGGTGAATCATGACATGGACAGCCAGTCCCAAGCACTGGAGGCTCAAGCTGAAGAATATAAGCAGGCTCAAGCTGATTTGCTTTCCGCTCAGGAAGTTGCCAGCGAGGCCCAAAAAGCTTATCAAGCAGCTCAAGCAAGTCTTCAAGGCCTCTTAGCTACCTACAAAGAAAAGGCTCAGTCTTATCAAACTATCGACAAGGATTACCAAGAGGCCCAAAAGAAAATGTTTGACCTCATGGATTATCTTAAAAGCAAAGACGCTCGTCGTCAAAGTCTAGAATCTATCCAGAAAAATCATTCTAATTTCTATGCAGGGGTGAAGGCTGTCCTTCAAAATGCCCAATCCATTCAGGGGATTATTGGAGCTGTTAGTGAACACCTGACCTTTGATACTAACTATCAAACGGCGCTTGAAATAGCCCTAGGTGCGAGTGGCCAAAATATTATTGTCGAGGATGAAGCTGCTGCTAAGCGTTCGATTGACTATTTAAAACGCAATCGTCAGGGGCGTGCAACCTTCTTGCCTTTAACGACCATTAAACCACGTCAACTTAATGGACAGTTTGCTCAAAGTCTTGCGAGTGCACCTGGTTTTATTGGAATGGCTTCCGATTTGGTTACCTATGAGGAACGCTTGTCCAATATTTTCCAAAACCTCTTAGGAGTAACGGCAATCTTTGATACCATCGACAATGCCAACAAGGCTGCTCGAGCTGTACGTTTCCAAGTGCGCATGGTGACACTTGACGGCTCTGAAATCCGGCCTGGTGGTGCTTTTGCTGGTGGTGCCAATAAACAAAATAACAATCTCTTTATCAAGCCAGAACTGGATGCATTGACTGCTGAAATCAGTCAGATTAAGGCTCAATTAAGCGACAGTGAATCCAAAGTTGAAGACCTTAAGACCAAACGTAAGGGGCTCCAAAAAGACTTAGAGAATCTCAAGTCAGAGGGGGAAAACGCTCGTCTAGAGGAGCAAAAACTGGACTTGGAGCATCAACAAGCTGTGACAGAAGTAGAGAAAAGTCAAGCATTAGTGGACAGCTTCAAACAGGCTGCTCAGGGTTCTGAAGACTCGAATCTTCAAGATAAGGTTGTGCGTCTGAAAGCAGAGTTAACACAAATACAATCAAAACGTGAGGCAATCAACGACCGAATCGAGGCTATCAAGGAAGATAAGGATGCGCTTGGTCAACAAAAACAAGGTCTCTTAGACAAGCAATCTGAACTTCAGCTAAGGGAACGAGACTTACAGGCAGAATTACGCTTTGCCAAGACGGAAACTAATCGACTTCAAGCCGATTTGTCTGAGTTAATGAGGGAATCAGAAAGTCTCTTAGCTCTTCTCAACAACCAAGTTGACCAGAATCAATCTGACCGATTGCCACATTTGCAAGCGCAGCGTGATGAAGCTGTTCAACGTAAGGATGATTTGGAGCAGTCTCTTGTTCGTGCTAAGATTCAAGTACAAGACTATGAAGGTCAGTTGGAAGACTTGGAGGAACGTTTGGCTAAGGCGGGTAATCGTAATGAGGATTTGATTCGTCAACAGACTCGCTTGGAAGAAGGTGAGCGTCAGATTAGCCAATCGCTTCGTAAGTTTGCAACTCAATTGGCTGAAGATTATCAGATGACGCTTGAAGTGGCTAAGGGACAAACGCAAGTTCTTGTAAATGTGGAACAGGTTCGTCAGAACTTACAAGGGCTTGAACGCTCTATTAAGGCTTTGGGACCTGTCAATCTGGATGCTATTGACCAATTTGAAGAAGTCAAGCAACGTTTGGACTTCTTGAACGGTCAGAAAGATGATTTGCTTGAAGCCAAGAGTCTCCTGCTTAGTACCATTAATGATATGGATGAAGAAGTGAAATCACGTTTTAAAGCGACCTTTGAGGCTATCCGTGAGAGCTTTAAACAGACTTTCACTCAGATGTTTGGAGGTGGTTCCGCAGATTTGATTTTGACCTCCGACAACCTTCTGGAAGCTGGTGTAGAGATTTCTGTTCAACCTCCAGGTAAGAAAATTCAATCACTTAACCTTATGTCAGGGGGGGAGAAGGCCTTGTCCGCTCTAGCATTGCTCTTTGCCATCATTCGTGTTAAGACGATTCCATTTGTTATCTTGGATGAAGTAGAAGCAGCCCTTGATGAAGCCAATGTAAAACGTTTCGGTGACTACCTTAATCGCTTTGATAAATCCAGTCAGTTTATCGTGGTTACCCACCGTAAGGGAACCATGTCTGCGGCTGATTCAATTTATGGGGTGACTATGCAGGAATCTGGGGTTTCAAAAATCGTTTCCGTCAAATTGAAAGATCTTGATTTAGACTAAAAATAGATTATATTTTCATGAAAGGTAGTTGATAGTTTTATCACTATCTTTTTTTACAGTCTCAAAAAATTTGCTTAGACTATCATAAAAAAATTAGGTTGGCGCTTTCAAAATAACGCAATCGATTGCGCAAAATAGCATCTCTTAGCCTATGACTAGGATTACAGGATTTATGAGAAAAAGGTTGACTTGTCTTTTCCCTAGGCCATGTTACAATAATAACGGGAATGTCATATGGGGATATGGTGTTTTTCAAAGTTAGTTATAGTGTATGTGTTAAGATTTGAGTTTTCTGGACACATGTTAGACTTCGCATGCACAGGTTAAGAAGTCTTCTTTCGAGCAAAAAATCCAGGCTGGGAAACCTGGATTTTTTCTTTGTCTTTTTGAGTTTATTGGTCATCTTTATCAGCTTGAGATTTGGCTTGTTTGATACGAGCATTTATCAAGCCTTGCACGATAGCCCCAAAAAGTATAGCTTCAAAAATGCCTGATAGCATATTACGGATTGAGAATAATTCTGTAAAATAGTCCTTATGATCAACTAAGAAGTGAACTAGGGGCATGCCTAAGAACATATAAAGGCCAAAGTATAAACCTGACTTAAGGCCCGCATGTTTAAGTTGCTTTTGCTCTTTCTCAGTCAGTTCTTCCTCGTCAATAGCATTAACAGCACTCATCTTAAACTTATAAGTAAGGACACCGCTAACTACCAGAATGATAGTCAAAAGTAAGATAGGATAAATACGGGCCACTAGTTCGGGATACTTAAAGCTAAGAAGAAAGGCAATACAATTACCAAAAAGTAATGTGAAAAAAAGAACTATGAAAGCCAGGTTCCCCATTCGATCAACCTGTTGGCGCTTTTGTTCATCTAAAGGACCGGTGATACCGTAAAAATGTTTAATGAGTTTGTCAGTGAAAGTTTCTTTAATCATGATTTACCTCTTTCTATCTTATATCTCTATTCGGAATTTCCATCCCAAAAGAGACTGTTAAGATCCGTATCTAGAGCTTTAGCTAGATTAAGACAGAGCTCCAGTGTTGGGTTATATTTGTTATTTTCGATCATGTTAATAGTCTGTCGGGAAACGCCAATAGACTTTGCGAGTTCTAATTGCGAAAGCCCCATATTTTTTCTAAATTCCCTGACCTGATTCATAATGGGCCTCCTTCTGAAAGACAAGCTAATGTGTTGCTGTAAGTCACAATTTATTAATTATGTCAACTTTATCTGACATAATTGTAGCAAGTTCCTATAGATATGTCAATTATCTTAGACATAATTGTAATTTGGTATTAACTAAAGGATTCTTTGTCAGCTCTTGAAAGCTTTTTGCTTTTTTGGTAAAATAAATGATAATTGAATAGAAGTCGTAGAGACTAGTAACCTTATGGAAATTGTCAGGGATTGGGGGCCACGGACTGGAAGCCCCCTCAAGGGAAGTTTGGTGAATTCACTCATGAAAACAACGACTGGCGAATCAAGGTCTGGGTAACCGGATAAAAAACGGATGGTACCGCGTGTCAACGCTCCGGGTTGGAGTTTGGCACGTGGTTTTTTGTTTGCGATTCGAAATTGTTATTTAAGAAAGGAATCTCATGGATTTACAAACACAATTGCAAGAGTTGAAGACCTCAACGCAAGCTAAATTGGCTGAAATGCGTGGAGAACACTCTAAGGAATTACAAGAATTGCGTGTGGCAGTTTTAGGTAAAAAAGGGTCTTTGACGGATCTCTTGAAGGGCCTTAAAGACCTTCCAAATGAAGAACGTCCTAAAGTTGGTAAGATGGTCAACGAAGTACGTGACGTTTTGACTGAAGCTTTTGACGAAGCCGCTAAAATTGTTGAAGCCGCTAAAATTCAAGCACAACTTGACTCTGAAAGTCTTGATGTTACCCTTCCAGGGCGCCAAGTCAAACTTGGTAACCGCCATATTCTTAGTCAAACAGCTGAAGAAATTGAAGACATTTTCTTGGGTATGGGCTTCCAAGTCGTTGACGGTTTTGAAGTGGAAACAGATTACTACAACTTTGAACGCATGAACTTGCCTAAAGATCACCCAGCGCGTGATATGCAAGATACCTTCTATATTACGGAAGAAATCTTGATGAGAACTCACACAAGTCCTGTACAAGCTCGTACGCTTGATAAACATGATTTTTCTAAGGGTCCGCTTAAAATGATTTCACCAGGACGTGTTTTCCGTCGTGATACAGATGATGCGACTCACAGTCACCAGTTCCACCAAATCGAAGGATTAGTCGTTGGTAAAAATATTTCAATGGGTGACCTTAAAGGAACACTTGAAATGATTATCCAAAAAATGTTTGGTGCAGAGCGTCAAATCCGTCTGCGTCCTTCTTATTTCCCATTCACTGAACCTTCAGTTGAAGTTGATGTATCATGCTTCAAGTGTGGTGGTAAAGGATGTAACGTATGTAAGAAGATAGGTTGGATTGAGATCCTTGGTGCTGGTATGGTTCACCCACAAGTGCTTGAGATGTCAGGTGTTGATTCTGAAGAATACTCAGGTTTCGCTTTCGGTCTTGGTCAAGAACGTATTGCCATGCTCCGTTATGGAATTAACGATATTCGTGGTTTCTACCAAGGAGACGTTCGATTCTCAGAACAATTTAAATAAGGTTTAGGAGGTTGTCATGACAGTTGCCATTCGTAAGGTTCTTCCAGAAGAAGTAGAAGAATTAAAAGTTATCTCGGAAGATACTTTTAGGGAGACATTTGCTCATGATAATACAGAGTCCCAGTTGCAAGCTTACTTTGACACTGCGCTGTCTGAGGAAGTTCTCCTCAATGAAATCACTCACGAAGAATCACGTTATTTTTTCATTCTCGTTGATGGTGAAAAGGCAGGTTTTCTAAAAACCAATGTAGGGTCTGCTCAAACAGAGCAGCATTTGGACAATGCCTTTGAAATTCAACGTATCTATATCAGTCAGGCTTTTCAAGGTATGGGCTTAGGAAAGAAGCTCTTTGAATTTGCATTGCAGGAAGCCCGTGATCTAGGTTGTGATTGGGTCTGGTTGGGTGTTTGGGAAAGAAATTTCAAAGCACAGATTTTTTACGATAAATATGGCTTTGAAAAATTTGCAGAACACAATTTTCCGGTCGGTGATGGTAAAGTGGACTGCGATTGGTTACTAAAATTGAAATTATAAACCTATTATTAAGTTGATAGAGAGGAGTTTATAAGGCGATTAAACGTGTCAGTTCGTCTTCCTCTTATATTAGCTATACATATTCCTAAATGACAGAAAGGATTTGAATACGACCTCAAAGTTCGAGATTAGTTGTTTTTGAATCTAAATGTTTTTTCCTAATTATAGAGAAAGGATTTGAACCCGCCCTAAGCTCTGGGCAAAAAAGATATAGGCGCCTAGGTGCTGATGCACCAGCGTTGCCTTTCCTATTTTTGCTGAGAGCTCTTAACGGGCTTGGTATCATTATTATGCTAGTTAGTTATAAATGGTTAAAAGAGTTGGTTGATGTGGATGTTACCACTGCCGAACTCGCTGAAAAAATGTCGACGACAGGTATTGAAGTGGAAGGTGTTGAAACACCTGCTGAAGGCTTGTCAAAATTGGTTGTTGGTCATGTCTTGTCATGTGAAGATGTGCCTGAAACCCACTTGCACTTGTGCCAAGTTGATACAGGAGATGCTGAAGGTCCACGTCAAATTGTTTGTGGCGCTCCAAATGTCACTGCTGGAATCAAGGTCATTGTTGCCATTCCTGGTGCTCGTATCGCAGACAACTACAAAATCAAAAAAGGGAAAATTCGTGGCATGGAGTCTCTCGGGATGATCTGTTCTTTGGCTGAACTTGGTCTTCCAGATAGCATTATTCCTAAAGAATTTGCAGATGGTATCCAAGTTTTGCCGGAAGATGCCGTTCCTGGAGATAGCATTTTCCCATATCTCGACCTTGATGACGAAATCATCGAATTGTCAATCACACCTAACCGTGCTGATGCCCTTTCTATGCGTGGTGTTGCTCATGAAGTCGCTGCAATCTATGGTAAATCTGTTCACTTCCCAGAAAAAGCGGTCACTGAAGACAGCAAGCCAGCTTCTGATAAGATTTCAGTAGCTATCGAAAGCGATAAAGTGGCTACTTATGCTAGCCGTGTGGTTGAAAATGTCACTGTCCAAGCAAGTCCACAATGGTTGCAAAATCTTCTCATGAATGCTGGTATCCGTCCAATCAACAACGTGGTGGACGTGACAAACTATGTTCTTCTCTACTTTGGACAACCTATGCACGCCTTCGATTTGGACAAATTTGAAGACTCACGTATCGTTGCTCGTGATGCTCGTGATGGTGAAAAATTGGTCACTCTTGATGGTGAAGAACGTGAATTGACTGCTAAAGATATTGTTATCACAGTAGCTGATAAACCGGTAGCTCTTGCAGGTGTTATGGGTGGCGCTTCAACTGAAATTGACAACAATTCTAAAAACGTTGTTCTCGAAGCTGCTGTTTTTGATGGCAAATCTGTTCGTAAGACAAGCAGCCGTCTTAACCTTCGTTCAGAATCGTCATCACGCTTTGAAAAAGGTGTCAATAACGATACTGTCCTTGAAGCCCTTGATTTTGCAGCAGCTATGTTGCAAGAATTGGCAAATGGTACTGTTCTTGCAGGCCGTGTTCAAGCAGGTTCAGTGGACACAGAACCAGTTCAAGTTTCTACAAGCCTTGACTATGTAAATGTTCGTCTTGGAACTGAATTGACGTTCGCAGATATTGAAGATGTCTTTGCCAAACTTGGCTTTGGTCTTTCAGGTGATGCTGAAAAATTCACAGTATCCGTACCACGTCGCCGTTGGGACATTGCAATCCAAGCTGACTTGGTCGAAGAAATTGCCCGTATTTATGGTTATGAAAAATTGCCTACAACACTCCCAGAAGCAGCAGGTACAGCTGGTGAATTAACGAAAACACAAGCTCTACGCCGTAAGATTCGTACTATTGCTGAAGGAACTGGTCTGACTGAGATTATCTCATATGCTTTGACAACACCTGAAAAAGCTGTTGAATTTGCAGTGACACCAAGTAACTTGACTGAGTTGATGTGGCCAATGACTGTTGATCGCTCAGCTCTCCGTCAAAACATGGTTTCTGGTATGCTTGATACCGTTGCTTACAATGTTAACCGTAAGAATAGCAACGTAGCTATCTACGAAATCGGTAAAGTCTTTGAGCAAAAAGGTAATCCAAAAGAAGATTTGCCAAATGAAATCAATACCTTCGCCTTTGCCATTTCTGGTCTTGTTGCGGAAAAAGATTTCCAAACCAAAGCAACGCCAGTTGATTTCTTCTATGCCAAGGGTATTGTAGAAGCTCTCTTTGATAAGCTTGACCTTACTGTTGACTATGTAGCGACAAAAGACCTAGCAAGTATGCACCCAGGTCGCACTGCGACTATTGTACTTGATGGTCAAACCATTGGTTTCCTTGGTCAAGTCCACCCGCAAACCGCTAAGAACTACGGTATTCCAGAAACTTATGTAGCTGAAATTAATCTCAACGCTGTAGAAGCTGCCTTGCAACCAGATCAACCATTTGTTGAAATCACAAAATTCCCTGCAGTATCACGTGATATCGCCCTTCTTCTCAAGGCAGAAATCACTCATCAAGAAGTTCTTGATGCTATTAACTCTGCAGGAGTAAAACGCTTGGTTGCCGTTAAACTCTTTGACGTTTATGCAGGTGAAAAACTTGGTGCAGGAATGAAATCAATGGCCTATAGCCTTACCTTCCAAAATCCAAATGACAACCTTACAGACGAAGAAGTTGCCAAATACATGGAAAAAATTACTAAAGCTCTCACTGAAAAAGTTAAAGCAGAAGTACGTTAATAGTTAGAAAATCCATCTGAGAAGATGGATTTTTAAGTGATTAGACGATATTACATAAAGGAGATAATTTGTTTTTAGAGTTCTTTGACGGGGTATGGGGACATTACACCTTTGAATCTGATAAAGTCAATATACTTATTGATGGCTTACCCAGTTTTGCTTATCCCTTGGGGCAATTAACATTTTTAGTGTTAGTCTATAGGTTACTTGTTCATCAGTATGTTAAGAAGTTTTTAATCATGTCACCTCAAGATATCTGGGCTTGGCATAAAGAAAAATTTTGTCAAAGTAAATTATCTTTCATTGTCATCCCGATAGTTTATTTGTTTATTTTCGGAATGACCTATGTTTTGGTTGAGGATGTTTTAGCTACCGTCACTATTTACAAAGATTATGGAGGACCCATAGCTAAAACCATTGATGGCAAAGTTGAACAAATAGATATTAGTCATGTTGGCTCAAAAACGAGTAGTGCTAGAATTAATGCTCACTTTGTAAGCTCTGACGGGCAGACTTATGACATTCACCTGATAAACGGTGATAAAAGAATCGCTAATTATATGCGGCACCATGAGTCAGATTCCTATACTGCAACACTTTCCTTTGATAGACATGGCAAGCCACTCTATATTTCTAAATACTGGGAGTAGGCAGTTAGAAAAGGTCTTTCAGTGATTTGCACTTGACAAATATGTAAATTCTCTGCATAATAAAAGAAAAAAACTTGAAAAGAGGGTAGCCATGCAAATTATTAAACGTAATGGTCAAGTTGCTGAATTTGATCCTGATAAAATCTACCAAGCCATCTTAAAAGCAGCCCAGACTGTGTATGTTATTGATGATGCTTGGCGCCAAAACCTAGCTCAAGTAACTCGTAAAGTAGTGCTTGATCTTCAAGACGCCCAAGTGGAACGCCCAACCATTAACATGATTCAGTCATTGGTTGAAAATCGTCTTATGGAAGCTGGTTTTATCAATATTGCTGAACATTACATTTCATATCGCTTACAACGTGATTTGGAGCGTAACGGTTATGGAGACAAGGTGATTGTCCACCTTCGCTTTGAACAGACTAAATAAACAAAAGCCATCGTTTGATGGCTTTTTGTGTGTACTAGTTTTCAGTCTATGGTTTTATGGTTTGCAAAAGTCTTAAAAAAGTTTTCAATTCTTCTTCGTGACCTATTTGCAGATAGGTATCAGATGTAGGGCTAATAAAGGAAGACTCTAAGAAACGCATCTGTGTTTGAGCTTTAAATTTTTCTAAAGAAAGCCCTTTAGGAAGCTGCCAAGTGATATGTCTAGGAGAAATTTGGTAGGGTAAAGTCACATTAGCTCGTTCAATGGTTTCTTGACTTCTAGCCATGGTTTCTTGAAAAAGATCACGCAGTTTTTTTATATTTTTTTGGAACATGCCATTATCTAGGTAGACTGAGAGGGCCTTTTGCATAATAAGATTGGTATCATAGTCAATAAGTCCTTTGTGAGCCAAAAAGGTAGCTCTGAGATTTTGTGGTAGGACAACACTCCCCAAACGTAACCCGGGGAAAAGTGCCATGGAAAATGATTTGATATAAATAATGCGGTCATGGGTATCATAGTAGTGAATCGGAAGATTTTTACTGTCACTAAAATCCCCCATATAGTCATCCTCAACGATATAAACATTATACTGACTGGCTAGTTGAGCCAGCTTTTCCTTTTCTTTGGCGGTATAGCTCAAACCTAGAGGATTGGAATAACGGCTAATGGTATAGAAGAACTTAATTTGGCCAGATTTAAAGTACTTTTCAAGGAGGTCAAGATCTAATCCATCAAATCCACGGTTTATGGTTTCATAGGTCAATTTTTGACGGTTAACCAGTTGGTTCATACGGTGGTAGGTAGGCTGTTCCAAGAGAATTTTATGACCACCATTGCCAAAATCCATCTGTGAGAGGATGTAAAGGGCTTGCTGACTTCCTGAAGTGATGACAATCTGATCCGCATTCACATAAATATCATCAGCTGCTAGTCGATTTTTTAACGCTTCAACCAGTTCTGAAAGTCCAGCTTGCTCATGGTAGTAATTGAAGAGATAGTCTTGATGGCCAGCCAAACTTTCATCTAGGCAAAGGTGAAAATCTTCGTAGGCCAATTGATTATAGTCATTAAGATTGAGAAGGACTTTGTCACTTGTATCGGAGCGTCCCTCAAGAACATAGTAGCCACTTTTGGGGACAGCGTAAATATAGTTTTGATATCTAAGCTCCAAGAGGGCTCTTTGGGCAGTATCCTTACTACAGGAGTAAGTCTGGCTAAGTTGACGAATGGAAGGTAACTTGCTCCCTTTTTCCAAACTACCATTTTGGATATCGTTCTTAATGCTTTCTAAAATATCTTGATAAATACTCATAACTGACCCCTTACAGATTTTTCCTTATTGTACCTTAGATATAGGCTTTAGGCAAGGTTACTGGGGAAATTTGACAAGATTATAAGATTTTGACATAATAAAAAGGCTGTAAGGAAATATTAACTCCTCTTCAAAACAAGTTTAAGGAGATTATAAAAATGACTTTTAAGAAAATTTTAGGCCTTGTCGCTTTGGCCTGTTTGACCATCATTGGCTTGTCGGCTTGTACGACAGAAAAGGAGCCTACATGGACTTACGATAAAAACAAATTGTTATTTACTGGCCAAGATGCTAGTGTACAAGTTCTTTCTGCAAATAAAATCGAATCACCTGAAGGACAAAAGGCTGTCCGTGTACACTATAAACTTAGCAACACAAGTGAAGAAACCATGAATGCCTACACTCTATTGATGAAGGTAGTTCTTGATGTTAAACAAGAAGATAAGGAAGTCAAGGTCGCTACAATGGTCTTTTCTCAAGATGATGACAGAGATAAGATTGCTAATAAGACCAAGATTGCTCCTAAGGAAGTCAAAGAGATTGTGGTTGACTATACCGTTGCTGACTTTGATCATGACTTAACCATTGATTTCTCAGACTATGGTACGGAGGCAAATGCAACGGCTAAGGTATCATTACGAAATCTAGAAAAAGCACCAGTCAAATACTTCGATAAAAAAGATAAATAAAATGAGTCATCACACGCTTGTGTGGTGATTTTTTGATGAATGAAATTCTGTACCCGTACAGTTTCTAAAAAGCCCTCTTGTAAAATCGTCAGAATTTTCATAAACTTGAATTATATTTATTAATCAAGGAGTTTTAGGTATGTCAACAAAACGCTTAACCCTTTCGGCTTTTTTTATGGCACTTGTCATTATTTTGAGCTCGAGTCTCTTATCTATTCCCGTCCCAGGAGGTCATTTCTATTTTAACGGTATCGTTATTTTTTTGGTTGGTTTGATTTTTCCTCCGACGGAAGCTGTCATTATAGCAGGGGTGGGTTCCTTTATTGGTGACTTTCTCTTTTACCCTCTTCCAATGTGGGTGACCTTAGTGACACATAGCCTACAAGTCCTTGCTATTGCACTTATAGTTGGCAGATGTTTAGGTAAATTGTCTAAATCAAGAGCCATTTTAGGTCTTTTGATTGGAGCTCTCATTGATTTGGTAGGTTACGGATTGGGCCGTGCCTTTGTCTATGGTACGCCAGCAGTTGCAATCATGAAACTTCCTTTTGATATTGTGGCAGCCATAATCGGTCTTGGACTAGCCTATTACATTTATTTCCATACGGGCTTTGTTAAACAATTTAAAAAAGTTTGGGAAGGAAACTAGATGACGACTCTTATAGTTGCTAATGATTTGGTTGGTTTGGGCAAGGTTGCCTTAACCAGTAGTCTCCCCATCATGTCGTCCTGTCAGATAGAAGTCCTTCCTTTGCCTACGGTTCTTTTGTCCTCACATACCGGCGAGTTTGAGCATATCTATCTACGAGATCTTAAAGAAGACATGAAAGGTTTTTGCCAACAGTGGGAGCAGTTGGACTTTAAAGTTGATGGCTTGGTTAGTGGTTATTTCAAGTCAAGAGAGGAGCTAGATTTAGTTGCTCAATTGGCTGAAGAGAAGCAAATTCCTTTATTTGTCGATCCCATAATGGGAGATAATGGCCAGCTCTATCAGGGATTTGACAAGACTTATGTGGAAGCTATGAGAAACTTTTGTCAGCAGGCGGATGTGATTATCCCTAATATGACAGAAGCCTCCTTTTTGACTGGGTCCCCATATTTGGAAAGAGACACCTATGATAAAGCTACTATCGAAAAGCTTTTAAGAGATTTAGGCAAACTTGGCCCCAAAAAAGTCTTTTTGACCGGAGTCTCACTAGAGGAAGGAAAAATTGGATTAGCTTATTTTGATAAAGAAAAAGAGCAAACGACCTACCTCATGCGCCCTAGTTATTCGACACATTTTTATGGGAGTGGTGACATCCTAACTGCTATCTTATCGTCAGGGTATTTTCACCACTTGGATTTGCTTGAAGTCTGTAACTTGGCCTTGAATTTCATGGATAGGGTTCTTTTATCGACCATGTCAAGTGGTCGTCCTGTAAAATATGGACTCTGCTTTGAATCCCACATAGGCTATTTATTTAATGGATTTGAAAAATTATTGGAGGAAACAAATGGTAAATAATAAAATTCGTGAATTGGTCGAACTCAGTTTGTATGCAGCTTTAATTATTGTGAGTGTGCAGTTTATTCGTATTCCTTTTGGACCTCAATTTGTCCATTTGGGAAATGCCCTAGTTGTGATTGCTGTTTTGATTTTTGGTTCAAAAAAAGGTGCCCTTGTAGCAACAGTAGGATTAGGACTGTTTGATATTCTCAATGGTTATGCTGCTGAGGTTTGGATAACGATTTTAGAATCTCTGATTGTCTGTTATGTCCTTCATCTCGTTTTTGAGAAAGCCCTCAAGTCAAATGACAAAACGGGCAATATTATCCTCATTGGGGTGATAGCTGCAGTGACGAAAATCATTCTTAATTTTGTCAAATATACGATTATAAACGCTGCTGTTGCATCTCTACCTTTAAAAGCTGCAATGTTGGCTTCAGTGGTTAAGATTGGTGGTACTTTTGGGACATCAGTTGTTACAATCATTGCGGTTCCCCTTTTATATCCTATCTTCAAACGCATTTTGAAAAAAGACTAAAGATTGAGCAGGCTTGTCCTGCTTTTTCTTTGCTTTTTGGATGATTTATGGTCCAAATTTACCTTAAAAATGGTAAAATGGTTAAGTTAATGTCAAGAAAGGAAGGGACTAAATCTTGGTTTAGTCCATAGGTCATATGTCTATTTTAGAAGTCAAAAATCTTAGTCACGGATTTGGTGACCGTGCTATTTTTGAAAATGTCTCTTTTCGTTTGCTTAAAGGAGAACATATTGGTTTAGTTGGTGCTAATGGTGAAGGAAAATCGACCTTCATGTCTATCGTTACTGGGAAATTGCAACCTGATGAAGGTAAGGTGGAATGGTCTAAGTATGTGACAGCGGGTTATTTGGATCAGCATGCTGTCCTTGAGAAGGGAATGACCGTTCGTGATGTTCTTCGGACAGCTTTTGATGAACTCTTTAAAACCGAGGAACGCATCAATGAAATTTACATGTCTATGGCTGAAGAAGGAGCTGACGTTGATGCTCTAATGGAAGAAGTAGGTGAGCTTCAAGATCGCTTGGAAACTCGTGATTTCTATACTCTAGATGCTAAGATAGATGAGGTTGCTCGTGCCCTTGGTGTCATGGATTTTGGTATGGATACAGATGTAACGGACCTTTCAGGTGGTCAACGTACCAAGATTCTCTTGGCTAAGTTATTGCTTGAAAAACCAGATATCTTGCTTCTTGATGAGCCAACCAACTATTTGGATGCAGAACATATTGCCTGGCTTAAACGCTATCTTCAAGAATATGAAAATGCCTTTGTCCTCATTTCTCACGATATTCCATTCTTGAACGACGTGATTAACATTGTCTACCATGTTGAAAATCAAGACTTGGTTCGTTATGCAGGCGATTATGACAATTTCCAATCCGTTTATGCTATGAAAAAAGCTCAATTAGAAGCCGCCTACGAACGCCAGCAAAAGGAAATTGCAGACCTGCAAGATTTTGTTAACCGGAACAAGGCGCGTGTTGCAACTCGAAACATGGCCATGTCTCGTCAGAAGAAATTGGATAAGATGGATATTATCGAGTTGCAGGCAGAGAAACCCAAACCTGAATTTCATTTCAAGGAAAGTCGTACACCTGGTCGCTTTATTTTCCAAACCAAAGATCTCGTTATTGGTTACGACCGTCCTTTGACAAAGGCACCTTTGAACCTTACTTTTGAACGTAATCAAAAGGTAGCTATTGTTGGTGCCAATGGTATTGGTAAGACTACCTTGCTTAAGAGTTTGCTTGGTATCATCCAACCACTTGAAGGGGAAGTTGAGACAGGTGACTTCATTGACCTAGGTTATTTCGAGCAAGAAGTAGAAGGGTCACGTCAGACGCCCCTTGAAGCTGTTTGGGACGCTTTCCCAGCCTTAAATCAAGCTGAGGTTCGTGCGGCTCTAGCAAAATGTGGGTTAACGTCTAAGCATATCGAAAGCCAAATTCAAGTGCTTTCAGGAGGAGAGCAGTCTAAAGTTCGCTTCTGTCTCCTGATGAATCGTGAAAATAATGTCCTTGTTCTGGACGAACCAACCAACCACTTGGATGTTGATGCTAAGGAAGAACTAAAACGCGCTCTTCAAGCTTTCAAAGGTAGTATTCTTATGGTTTGTCACGAACCTGACTTTTATGAAGGTTGGACAGATGTTTGGAATTTCAATGAATTAGTCTAATTAAAATAGAGTGGTGACATCTTCTTCTAGGGAGGTAAGTGTCACTCACTCTTTTTTTGCATTTTTAAGAGCAAAGTACTGATTGCTAACTGTAAGTATTACCGAGGTCATATTAGGGATACTATCTGTCATCACAATGCGGTTTTTAGCATGATTTGACGCAATCAATTAGGAATATAGAGCAAAAGTACTTAATTTGTTCAAAAAGTAACAAAGTCTGAGCATAAAAGGTGTAACCGTTTTCTGAATATGGTAGAATATTATAGTAAAACTATTATCAAAAGAAAGTTGGATAAACTTATGTCAAAAATCGTAGTTGTTGGCGCTAACCACGCTGGTACTTTTAGTATCAATACTATTCTCGATAATTACGGAGACCAAAATGAAGTTGTTGTTTTCGACCAAAACTCTAACATTTCATTCTTGGGTTGTGGTATGGCTCTTTGGATTGGTAATCAAATTTCTGGTTCTGATGGCCTTTTCTATGCCAACAAAGAAGGACTTGAAAGCAAGGGTGCTAAGGTTTATATGAACTCACCAGTTGAGTCTATTGACTTTGATGGTAAAACCGTTACAGCTCTTGTTGATGGAAAAGAACATGTTGAATCATATGACAAATTGATTTTGGCTACTGGTTCACAACCAATTTTGCCTCCAATCGAAGGCGCTGAAATTAAAGAAGGTAGCCGTACTTTCGAAGCTACTCTTGAAAACCTTCAATTCGTTAAACTTTTCCAAAATGCCCAAGAAGTTATTGATAAGTTGAACGACAAATCACAAGATATCAAACGTGTAGCAGTTGTTGGTGCTGGTTACATTGGTGTTGAATTGGCTGAAGCTTTCCAACGTCACGGTAAAGAAGTCATTCTTATCGATGTTGTTGACACATGTCTGGCAGGTTATTATGACCATGACTTGACTGATCTTATGGCTAAAAACATGGAAAACCATGGTATTAAATTGGCATTTGGTGAAACTGTTAAGGCAGTTGAAGGGGATACTAAAGTTGAACGTATCGTCACTGATAAAAATGCTTATGATGTCGACATGGTCGTTCTTGCCGTTGGTTTCCGTCCTAACACAGCTCTTGGTGCTGGTAAGTTGGAAACATTCCGTAATGGCGCTTACCTTGTTAATAAGAAACAAGAAACATCAGTTAAGGACGTTTACGCAGTTGGTGACTGTGCTACCGTTTATGACAATGCCCTTGATGATGTCAACTACATTGCCTTGGCTTCAAATGCTGTTCGTTCAGGTATCGTTGGTGGTCATAATGCCGGTGGTGGCGATGTCGAATCAAATGGTGTTCAAGGATCAAATGGTATTTCAATCTATGGCTTGAACATGGTATCTACTGGTTTGACTGAAGAAAAAGCAAAACGTTTTGGCTTCAATCCTGCAGTAGTAGCTTCAACGGATCTTCAAAAAGCTGCCTTTATGGAAGATGGAAATGAAGAAGTCACAATCAAGATTGTTTATGACAAAGATACACGTAAAGTTCTTGGTGCTCAAATGGTATCACGTATGGATATCTCAATGGGTATTCACATGTTCTCATTGGCAATTCAAGAAGGTGTCACTATTGATCGTCTCCAATTACTTGATTTGTTCTTCTTGCCACACTTTAACCAACCACTTAGCTATATTGCTAAAGCAGCTATCTCAGCTAAATAATATGAAACAGCTAATTCATTTGAATTGGCTGTTTTTGTCTCTTTAATCTACTAAAAAAGCCTCCTTTCGGAGACTTTTTCTAGTTAACTAATGTCACATTAGTTTTTTGAAGCTTCTTGGAAGTCTGGGTTTTTCCATGCTTCATCAATGATAGCTTGCAATTCATCAGCTGAAGCTTTCATCTTTTGTTGTTCAGCATCGTTCAATGGGATGTTAACTGGACGTACAATACCGTGTGCACCAACGATAGCTGGTTGACCGATATAAACGTTACTTACACCATATTGACCTTCTTGGAATACAGACAATGGAAGTACTGCATTTTCATCGTCAAGGATAGCTTTAGTGATACGAGCAAGGGCTACTGCGATACCATAGTAAGTAGCACCTTTTTTGTTGATGATTGTGTAAGCTGCATCACGAACACCTTCGAACAATTCAACCAATTCAGCTTCTTGAACGTTTTCTTTGTCTTTAAGGAATTCTTCAAGGTTTACACCAGCGATGTTAGCGTGTGACCAAACGGCAAATTCTGAGTCACCGTGTTCACCCATGATGTAGGCGTGAACTGAACGTGCGTCAACGTCAAGTTTTTCAGCAAGTGCTTGACGGAAACGAGCTGAGTCAAGTGAAGTACCTGAACCTACAACGCGTTCTTTAGGGAATCCTGAGAATTTCCATGTTGCGTAAGTCAATACGTCAACTGGGTTAGCGGCTACAAGGAAGATTCCTTTGAATCCTGATTCAACAACTTGTGTAACGATTGATTTGTTGATGGCAAGGTTTTTACCAACAAGATCAAGACGAGTTTCACCTGGTTTTTGAGGAGCACCAGCAGTGATAACTACAAGGTCAGCATCCGCACAGTCTTCGTATTTAGCTGCATAGATTTTTTTAGGTGAAGTGAATGCAAGGGCGTGACTAAGGTCAAGTGCATCACCAACAGCTTTTTCGAACAATTGTGGAATTTCAATGATACCAAGTTCTTGAGCGATACCTTGGTTTACAAGTGCGAAAGCGTAAGATGAACCTACGGCACCGTCACCAACAAGGATGACTTTTTTGTGTTGTTTAGTTGCAGTCATGGTCTAAACATCTCCTTAATTTTTTATTGGGTTACCCCATACACTGCTTATTCTACCACTTTAAGTGATGGATGTCACGAAATATTAAGTAAATAATGGATGAAAGCGTTTTACACAACTGAAAAATAAAGCGTTTTATGGTATAATATTATAGAAATCTTCTATACTCTTTTATTAGAGTTTGGAATGATTTGAATGAAAGAAAAGAGGCATTTTAAAGGTGCAAGATAATAATTTAATTGACGTTAAATTGACATCTGAAATGAAAACGAGTTTTATCGATTACGCCATGAGTGTAATCGTTGCTCGTGCTTTGCCAGATGTTCGTGATGGTTTAAAACCAGTACAACGTCGTATCCTTTATGGAATGAATGAGCTTGGGGTGACACCTGATAAGCCACATAAAAAATCAGCTCGTATCACTGGGGATGTCATGGGTAAATATCACCCACATGGTGACTCATCTATCTATGAGGCTATGGTTCGTATGGCCCAATGGTGGAGCTACCGTTACATGTTGGTTGATGGTCACGGTAACTTTGGTTCTATGGATGGGGACGGAGCCGCCGCTCAGCGTTACACTGAGGCGCGTATGTCAAAATTCGCCTTGGAAATGCTCCGTGATCTCAACAAAAATACTGTTGATTTTCAAGATAACTACGATGGTTCGGAACGTGAGCCAATTGTTCTGCCATCACGTATTCCTAATTTACTTGTTAATGGCGCAACAGGGATTGCCGTTGGTATGGCGACCAATATCCCACCGCACAATCTGTCTGAGACAATTGATGCTGTCAAATTGATGATGGACAATCCTGAGGTCACAACACGTGAGTTGATGGAAGTTCTCCCTGGTCCTGATTTTCCAACGGGTGGTCTGGTCATGGGGAAAACCGGTATTCACCGTGCCTATGAGACTGGTAAAGGCTCTATTGTTCTTCGTTCGCGTACTGAAATTGAAACAACTAAATCAGGTCGTGAGCGTATTGTTGTCACTGAGTTTCCTTACATGGTCAATAAGACCAAGGTTCATGAGCATATTGTTCGTTTGGCCCAAGAAAAACGTGTGGAAGGAATTACAGCAGTCCGTGATGAGTCGTCCCGTGAAGGAGTTCGCTTTGTTATTGAAGTGCGTCGTGATGCCTCTGCCAATGTTATCTTGAACAATTTGTTCAAATTGACACAACTTCAGACTAACTTCAGCTTCAATATGTTGGCCATTGAAAAGGGTGTTCCTAAAATCCTTTCTTTGCGTCAAATCTTGGCAGATTATATTGCCCACCAAAAAGAAGTTGTGGTTCGTCGCACACAGTTTGACAAGGATAAGGCTGAGGCACGTGCCCATATTTTAGAAGGTTTATTAATTGCACTCGATCACTTGGATGAAGTGATTGCAATTATTCGTAACAGTCAAACGGATTCGGAAGCGCAAGCTGAGTTGATGGCTCGTTTCGAACTTACCGAACGTCAAAGTCAAGCGATTCTTGATATGCGTTTGCGTCGTTTGACCGGTTTGGAACGTGATAAGATTCAAAACGAATATAATGATCTGTTAGCCTTGATTGCAGACTTGGCCGATATCTTGGCGAAACCTGGACGTGTTATTGCCATTATCAAAGAAGAATTGGATGAGAGCAAGCGAAAATTCGGAGATGCTCGTCGTACCGAACTTATGGTCGGTGAAGTTGTCTCACTTGAAGATGAAGACCTCATCGAAGAAGAAGATGTGGTTATTACGCTTTCAAACAAAGGCTATATTAAACGTTTGGCTCAAGATGAGTTCCGCTCACAAAAACGTGGTGGACGTGGGGTCCAAGGTACTGGTGTTAATGACGATGACTTTGTTCGTGATATTGTTTCAACTAGCACTCATGATCACCTTTACTTTATGACTAACAAAGGGCGTGTATACCGTCTTAAGGGCTATGAAATTCCTGAATATGGTCGTACAGCCAAGGGATTACCAATTGTCAACCTCTTGAAGTTAGACGAGGGTGAGACCATTCAAACGGTGATTAATGCTAAGAGTGATGAAGCTTCTGAAAATAATCACCTAGTCTTTGTGACTCGTCAAGGTTTGGTTAAGCGCACTAAAGAAGCCGAGTTCAAAAACATTCGCCAAAATGGTTTGATTGCCTTAAAACTTAGAGAAGGTGATGAACTCATCAATGTCTTCTTGACTACAGGAAATGAAGAAATTATCATTGGTACTAAGTTTGGATACAGTGTACGCTTCAAGGAAAATACGATTCGAAGCATGGGTCGTATGGCTGCTGGTGTTAAAGGAGTGACTCTTCGTGATGGCGACCAAGTCGTTGGTGCTGCCGCCATTATGGACGACCAAGAAGTATTGATTATCTCTGAAAAAGGTTATGGTAAGCGTACTTCAGCCACTGAATACCCAACTAAGGGGCGTGGCGGTAAAGGTATCAAGACGGCTAATATCACTGATAAGAACGGTCATTTAGCTGGTATTGCTACCGTTTCTGGTAACGAGGACATCATGGTCATGACTGATACAGGTGTTATCATTCGTACAGCAGTTGCCAATATTTCCCAAACTGGACGTGCCACTCAAGGGGTTAAGGTCATGCGTTTGGATAATTCTGCTCGAATTGTAACTTTTGCTTTGGTTGAACCAGAAGAAGTTGTGAAAGCTCCCGAGGCCGTCCAAGAAAGTGGTGATAACTGATGAGCAGAGATAAGAAAAATAAGACAACTAAAAAGCGTCATAAATGTCTTGAAATCCTTCGTTGGGTCTTGATTGTTGTTCTTTTGGTTGTTGGTCTAGCGCTATTTTTCAATAAGTCCATCCGCAACACTGTGATTGCCTGGAACACCAATAAATATCAAGTTAGTAATGTTTCTAAAAAGACAATTGAGAAAAACAAAGAAGCTAAGACTAGCTTTGACTTTGAAAATGTTCAATCAATCAGTACTGGATCCGTTTTGCAAGCGCAAATGGATGCTCAAAAGCTTCCGGTTATTGGTGGTATTGCCATTCCTGAGGTCGGTATCAACCTCCCTATTTTCAAAGGCCTTGGAAATACAGAGTTGACTTACGGTGCAGGAACCATGAAGGAAACTCAAGTCATGGGTGGGGAAAACAATTATGCTCTGGCTAGTCACCATGTTTTTGGTATTGCAGGAGCTTCTGACATGCTTTTTTCACCTCTTGATAGGGCTAAGAAAGGCATGAAGATTTATCTTACGGATAAAAATAAAGTCTACACTTATGTCATTAGTGAGGTTACAGTTGTTCAACCAACTGAAGTAGCGGTGGTTGATGATTCACCTGGTAAGTCAGAAGTTACTCTTGTGACTTGTACAGATGCTGAAGCAACTCAGCGTACAATTGTCAAAGGAGTTTTGAAAACTCAAGTAGAATATGATAAGGCTAATTCAGATATTATTGATGCCTTTAACAAATCATATAACCAATTTCAAAGTTGAGAAAAGGCCGTAAGGCCTTTTTCTAAGGAGGAAAAAATGTTTTTAAATACGGTACATCATGTTGCCATCATAGTTTCTGATTATGAGCGCTCTCGAGATTTTTATGTTAATAAACTTGGTTTTGAAATCATTAGGGAAAATCATCGTTCCGAGCGTCATGATTATAAGTTAGACTTACGTTGTGGAGCCATAGAGCTTGAAATCTTTGGTAATAAAACGAATGATCCGGCCTATGTGGAGCCACCTCAACGTCCATCCTATCCTGAAGCTTGTGGCTTACGTCATTTAGCATTCAAGGTTTCTCATATAGAGGAAGTTGTAAAAGACTTAGAAGAAAAAGGTATCTCTTGCCAACCTATTCGAAAGGATACATTTACTGGCGAAAAGATGACTTTTTTTGATGATCCTGATGGTCTTCCTTTGGAGTTGCATGAGTAGTTTTTTTGACCTTATTTTTTCAAGTCATGGTATAATTAATTCACGTCTGGCCCTTTTGTCAGTCGTCCTTTAGGAGATTATGGATACTAATCTATTTTCGAAAGGAAAAACACATGAAATTGAAAAAACTTTTTATTACTGGGGCTGCTCTGTTAGCTTCAGTGACCACCTTTGCTTCAGCTGCTCAAGCAGCCACATCGTCAGACGTTCAAAAGGTTATTGATGAATCTTATGTTCAGCCTGACTATGTCATGGGGTATTCTTTGTCAGAAGACCAACGCAACCAGACCTTGAATTTGTTGGGTTATGATAGCAATAAAGATACCAATGTTAAGACGCTAACGACATCAGCATATGCAAAAATCATGAATGTTGCAGACGATTCTAGTTTACAGTTATATTCTTCGGTTAAAATAGCAAAGCTAGGTGCTAAAGAAACCTTGACTGTTGATATTGTAACGCCACAAAATATCACGAAAATCACTCCAGATATGTACCGTAATGCTGCCACGACACTTGGTATTGAACATGCTAAGATTACAGTAGCAGCACCGATTGCCGTTACTGGTGAAAGTGCCTTGGCTGGTATTTATTATTCCCTTGAGCAAAATGGAGCCAAAGTTTCAGATGAAAGCAAGGAGCTTGCCCAAGAGGAACTTAAAACCCTTTCTCAAATCAATGAGGAAAATTCAGGTAAGAGTAACTATGATGCTGATAAGCTTAATGTAGCCATGACTGATATCAAATCTGCAGTTGCAGATAAAGGCGACAAGTTGACTGAAGATCAAGCTAAAACAATTGTTCAGCAAACCATCAATAACTACAACTTGAATCTTTCTGATAATCAAATCAATCTTTTGGTTAATTTTGCTTTGAATTTATCTAAGTCCTCAATCATCGATAGTGCTAGTTTTAAGTCAAGCTTGAGTTCACTGAAAGATTCTATCGTTTCTAAAGCTGGAAATACCTTCTCTGGCATCAACTTAAAATTTGATGCTAACAAGACACTTGAAAATAGTAAAAATATTTTTGCGCAAATCTGGCAAGCTATCGTAGATTTCTTTACTGGACTTTTTAAATAGTGAAAGAGCTATCCGTTTGGATGGCTTTTTTCGATTTTTCAGAAAATATTTGAAATGCTATTGAAATTTTTTACACAATTGTGTAAAATAGTAACCATCAATTCAGATTATTCTGAAAATTGTTTTAGGAGGCTTTTTATGTCACAATCGAGTGTTACGAGTCAGTCAACCTGGCGTAGTAAAATAAAAGCAATGGGACCTGGTATCCTAATGGCTTCAGCAGCTGTAGGTGGTTCTCATATCGTTTCTTCAACACAAGCCGGAGGTAAGTATGGCTGGGCCTTGTTAGGTTTGGTTATTCTAGCTAATCTCTTTAAATATCCATTTTTCCGTTTTGGTGCGGAATACACAGCAGATACTGGGAAAACTCTAGTTGAAGGGTATGCTGAAAAAGGGAAGTTCTACCTTTGGGTATTCTTCATCCTCAATGTTTTCTCAGCTTTGGTTAATACAGCAGGTGTTGCAATCCTCTGTGCAGCTATCATTGCAAGTGCCTTTCCGATGCTAGGTTTGACAATTACTGTTTGGTCGTTTATCTTGGTTGCTATTATTTGGGGAATGTTGCTCTTTGGAGGGTACAAACTTCTTGATGGTATGGCCAAATGGATCATGTCAGCCTTGACTATCGCAACAGTAGCAGCAGTTATTATTGCGGCAATCAAACACCCAGAGTACAGTGCTGACTTCGTTGAAAAAACACCATGGCAGTTAGCAGCCCTTCCATTTATCGTGTCGCTTCTTGGTTGGATGCCAGCTCCAATCGAAATTTCAGCCATCAACTCACTTTGGTCAGCTGAGAAAAAGAAAACTGTTGATTTTAACACTGATGATGCCCTCTTTGACTTTAACGTTGGTTACATCGGAACAGCTATTCTTGCAGTATTCTTTGTAGCACTCGGTGCTCTTATCCAGTATCCAACTGGTAAACCTGTAGTAGCAGCCTCAGCGGCCTATATCGCACAATTCGTCGGTATGTATGAATCAGTGCTTGGTACTTGGTCTCGCTACTTGATTACTTTCATTGCTTTCTTGTGTATCTTTGGTACCGTTATCACAGTTATTGATGGTTATTCACGTGTAAATGAGATATCTCTACGACTTTTGTTTAACAAGAAAGAATCCAGTGCAACACCTTTGAACGTATGGATGACTTTGACTTCAATTATTGGTCTTATCATCATTATCTTCTTCCAAGGTCAAGTTGGTACCATGCTTCGTTTCGCCATGATTGGTTCATTCTTGACGACACCTTTCTTTGCGCTATTGAACTATGTGCTTGTCACTAAGGCTAAGAAAGATTTTCCAATGTGGTTGAAAGTGCTTGCCATTGCAGGTTTGATTTTCTTGTTCGGATTTGCACTCTTCTTTATCTGGGCTTTGGCTATTGGTAAAGCAGGTTAATAGGATTAAACGGTTTCCATACGGAAGCTGTTTTTTATTTTAAAGGAGGGGGTTAGGAGAGATTATAGCCAAGAGAATACAAAAAAACCATTCCAATTGGAATGGCTTAACAACAAGATGTTGCTTATTTGAGACCGTATTTTTTGTTGAAACGATCCACGCGTCCGTCTGCTTGTGTGAATTTTTGACGGCCTGTGTAGAATGGGTGAGAATCTGATGAAATTTCTACACGGATAAGTGGGTAAGTTTCACCTTCGAATTCAACTGTTTCGTTTGAGTACTTAGTTGAACCGCTAAGGAATTGGTAACCAGTAGTTGTGTCCATGAATACTACTGGACGGTAATCTGGATGGATATCTTTTTTCATGTTAAAATGTTTCCTTTCTGCCATGGTACTTTTCGTACCATAGTTTTTTTTAACTATTCTAGTTTATCAAAACCTTAACTTCTTGACAAGTCTTTTTCCCTATTTTTTAGGAAAGTCGTATCTTGTATACACCGCTTGTTTGAAAGCAGTGGTTGTCTTTATCAATAATAATGGCTTCAAGGTCTTCATGGGCACTAACTTCTTGGAAAATATGCTCAAGACTTGACCCAAATAAACGAGTCGTCCAAATTTCACCATCAACTGAAAGTGGAGAAATGATAGTAAGGCTTGCAAGATTGCTAGTAACAGGATAGCCAGTTTGACTATCAAAAATATGATGATAGGTCTTACCGTCTATTTCAAAAGTCCGTTCATAGATTCCAGAAGTGACGACAGATTGGTCTCTGATAGCAAGCACCATGAGATTGGTGTTCCTCGTTTCCTTAGGATTTTGAATACCGATTCGCCATTTATGGTCAGGATTATGGAGAGCTGGTCCGAAGGTTAGAACATTGCCTCCTAGATTTATCAAGGCACTGGTTACTTTTTCAGCTTTGAGAAAGTCTGCAATCCGATCTGCGATATAACCCTTAGCTAAGGCACCCAGATCAATTTTCATTCCCTTCTCTTTGAGGAAGACACTTTGATTTACCTCGGATAGGACGATGGCATTGGGATTAATAATATCTAGGAGTGGAGCGATTTCTTCAGAAAGTGGAAGTCTGGCATCAGAAAAGCCAATCCGCCAGGTCTGAATGAGAGGACCAATGGCAATATTAAGGTGGCTTCCAACTTGGCAACTATGCCATTTTCCAAGAGAAATCAGTTCGAACAGTTCTGGGTGAATCTTTACAGGGTGTATACCGGCAGCCTTATTAATTTGCATGAGTTCAGAACTGTCGTCATTAGCAGAGAATCGCTTATTATAAAGATGAAGCAGTGTCTCAACCTGGTCTAGTACGGGTTCTGGTTGATTATGATAGATGGAAACATCAATAACAGTTCCCATAAGATGTACACGACGATTAGTGAGTTGCATGGGCAACAGTATCCTTGATTTCTTGATAGATTTGGTCATTTTCCTCTAAGCTGTAGGAATTGGCACCACTGGCAAGTGGGTGTCCACCACCGTCATGACGCTTAGCAATCTCGTTGATGACAATAGACTTACTACGAAGTCGCACACGGTAATGCCCTTCAGGCTGCTCTACGAAAATAGCCCATGATTGAACGGTGTCAATACGGCCAGGAGTGCCAACAATGGCTGAACTTTCAGCATCAGAGACATTAAAGTCATCAAGTACTTTTCGTGTTAGGACGACTCGAGCTGCTCCATTTTCATCAACATCAAGATTATCGAAAATATAGCCTTGCAATTTAGCGATTTTGAAGGGAAAACTGTCCATACGACGTGCCATAGCAGAAAAATCGAAGTCGTATTCACGTAGTTTTGCTGCAATGTGAAGTGTTTTTGCAGTTGTCGATGGGAAGAGGAAGCGTCCCGTATCGCCAACTATGCCATTATAGAGAACACGTGCAGCCGCATCTGAAAGTGCTAAACCGACAGTGAGAGCCCAGTCTGTCACAATTTCGCTGGCACTTGAAGCAGTAGTATCAACTAAAAGCAGGTCTCCGTAAGCATCATCGTTAGGATGGTGGTCAATTTTGATAAGAAAGTCGCCCTTACTATATCGGTCATCATCAATACGAGGAGTATTGGCGGTATCAGTAACGATAACAAGAGCTCCTTCATAATCCTGATCAGCTACTTCATCCATCTCAGCAATCCAAGATAGAGTTGGTTCATTGATACCCGTTGCAAGGACCTTTTTATCTGGAAAGTTTGTTTTCAAAATTTCCTTCAAACCTACCTGACTACCGATGGCATCAGGGTCTGGTCGTTGGTGGCGATGAATAATAATAGTGTCATAAGCTTTGATTTTTTCTAAAATAGCTTGAAATACAGTCATAAAAATCTCCTTGTGATTTTTTTCTATTATATCATGAATAGAAGCAAAAACGATTAGCCTAAACTAACCGTTGCAAAGATTAAATCTCTTTATAATCAACATCAAGGCCACGCTGAACAGCTGGACGGTTGCTGATCTTATCAGCCCAAGCTTGAAGATGCTTGTATTCTTTAACGTTAAGGAAGATACCAGCCTTGTCCCAAATCTTATCCTGAGCAAGTCGGCCATACCAAGACCAGATTGCGATATCAGCGATAGTATACTCATCCCCAGCGATATAAGGTTTGGTTGCAAGTTCTTTATCAAGCAAGTCAAGTTGGCGTTTGGCTTCCATAGCAAAACGGTTGATGGCGTATTCGATTTTTTCAGGAGCGTAATGGAAGAAGTGACCAAAACCACCGCCTAGGAAAGGTGCAGCGCCTGTTTGCCAAAAGAGCCAGTTGAGAACTTCAGTACGTTTAGCATGATCAGTTGGAATAAGTTTTCCAAACTTTTCAGCCAAGTAAAGGAGGATGTTAGCTGATTCAAAGACACGAACAGGTTGGTCTTCGGAATAGTCCATCATGGCAGGAATCTTTGAATTTGGATTGATAGTAACAAAGTCTGATCCAAACTGGTCACCATCACCAATCTTAATACGATAAGCATCATAACCTGCTTGAGTCACGCCGAGTTCTTTAAGTTCTTCTAACATGATAGTTGCCTTGATACCGTTTGGCGTCGGAAGAGTATAGAGTTGGAAAGGTTGATCGCCTTTTGGTAAGGTTTGTTCAAAACGGGCGCCAGCAGTCGGTTGGTTAATACCACCCCAGGCTCCTCCCATAGCAGCTGGATTTTCCCAAACTTCGGGTAAAATATAGTCAGACATGATAATTCTCCTTGTATTCTTGATAGTTACATCCTAACAAAATGCTAGTGGCATTTCAAGAATCTGCTACGTCTCATTAGCTCTAGCATCTTGACTTTTTTCTATGGAATGATAATATAGTAAAAATTAATTTTATTTGATTAACAAAAACAAAGATTGGGAGAGTAAAAAATTTGACAGCTATCGATTTTCATCACTTGGCTAAAACAGAATTGCACTGCCATTTGGATGGTTCTTTGTCAATAGAGACCATTCGTCATCTTGCTAAATTAGCACAGATTGAACTGCCAGAAGATGACGAAGAGCTCAAACACCATGTGACAGCTCCACATACCTGTGAGAGTCTTCTGGATTATTTGGAGGCTTTCGATTACATTCGCCCACTGTTACAGACTAAGGAAGCTTTAACCCTTGCTGCCTATGATGTGGCTAAGCAGGCTGCTCTTGAGAATGTCATCTATATTGAAGTGCGTTTTGCACCTGAATTGTCTATGGATAAGGGTCTTACTGTCGTTGAAACTATCCAAGCTGTATGTCAAGGGTTACGTCAAGCTCAGGATGAATTCGGTATTGTTGCTAAGGCCTTGGTTTGTGGAATGCGTCAATCGGACCAAGATTTGACTTCTCGTATCCTTGATGAAGCCAATAAGGTTGAAGAGACTGATTTTGTTGGCTTTGATTTTGCTGGTGATGAACATCATTATGGACCAAAGGCTATTGAATCTTTGATTGAACAAGTTCAGACTTACGATCGTCCTATGACTTTCCACGCAGGTGAGTGTGGCTGCCCAGCCTTTCTAGCTCAGTCTATTGCAATGGGAATCAAGCGTAATGGACATGCGACTATCCTTGCTCAAGAGCCTGAACTTTTGGAAGAATTTGTAAAAAATGGTGTCACAGGTGAATTGTGTCTGACAAGTAATCTCCAGACCAAGGCTGCTGTGACTGTTGCTGATTTCCCTTACCTAAAAATGAACGCAGCGGGGGCAAACATTACGATTAATACGGACAATCGTACCGTTTCTGATACAAACCTAACCAAAGAATACGAACTCTATCACAAGCATTTTAACACTTCTGTTCAAGATTTCTTTGTTCACAATAAGACAGCTATAGAGGCTTCCTTTGCTAGTGATGAAGAGAAAAAAGAACTTCTTGAAAAATTGACTCAGGCTTATTCATAAGAAATAAGGTTAAGATAAAGTAGATGTAAGAGCTAAACGAGTGTAGCTCAAACAGAATGACTAAGTGCTCTGTTAAAAAGGTTGGTACTGATTTTCTTATTTGAGTCAAGAATAAGAAGACAATGTGAATTTTTTCAAAAATTGTTCAGTATCAGGCCCTTTTGCGTCTCGAATTATGATAAAATAAGTACAAAATATATTTTAGAGGAGTCTGGTTTGGCACAGCTTTATTTTCGCTACGGCACCATGAATTCAGGAAAATCTATTGAAATTCTCAAGGTGGCCCATAATTATGAAGAACAGGGAAAACCAGTTGTGCTTATGACCAGTCGTCTGGATAATCGAGATGGTGTAGGTTATATTTCTAGCCGAATAGGTATGAAACGTAAGGCTTATCCAATTGGTAATGACACGGATATTTTTGGATACATTGCTGCTATGAATCCTAGTCCTTATTGTGTTTTGATTGATGAGGCTCAATTTCTGACTCGGGCAAATGTCTACGATTTGGCACGTATTGTTGACGAATTGGATATTCCCGTAATGGCATTTGGCTTAAAAAATGATTTTCAAAACAACCTGTTTGAGGGATCAAAGTATCTCTTGCTTTTATCTGACAAGATTGATGAAATAAAAACCATCTGTCATTACTGCTCTAGGAAGGCAACTATGGTTCTACGCATGGAAAATGGAGAGCCAGTTTATGAAGGGGCACAGGTTCAAATTGGAGGTCATGAGAGTTATATTTCCGTTTGTCGAAAGCACTGGTTTAACCCACCTCGCAAGAAAATAGTTCCTTTGAAAGAGAATTAAAAACGATTATCAGTTATACAAGGAGTAACAGTAACAAATGAACATTTATGATCAGTTGCAGGCGGTTGAAGACCGTTACGAGGAATTAGGAGAGCTACTTAGTGACCCTGAGGTTGTTTCGGATACTAAGCGTTTTATGGAATTGTCTCGTGAGGAGGCTAATACCCGTGAAACTGTAACAGTTTACCGTGAATACAAGCAAGTTATCCAAAACATCACAGATGCTGAGGAGATGATTAAGGAAGCAAGCGGTGATCCTGACTTGGAAGAAATGGCTAAGGAAGAACTCAAAGAATCCAAAGCCGCTAAAGAGGAGTACGAAGAACGTTTGAAAATTCTTCTCTTGCCAAAAGACCCTAATGATGACAAGAATATCATCCTTGAAATCCGTGGGGCTGCAGGTGGTGATGAAGCAGCTTTGTTTGCGGGAGACCTCTTAAATATGTACCAAAAATACGCTGAAACACAAGGTTGGCGCTTTGAGGTCATGGAAGCATCATATAATGGTGTCGGAGGTATCAAAGAAGTGGTTGCCATGGTTTCAGGACAATCAGTCTACTCTAAACTCAAATATGAATCGGGAGCGCACCGTGTACAACGTGTCCCTGTGACTGAGAGCCAAGGACGTGTCCATACTTCAACGGCAACTGTCTTGGTCATGCCAGAAGTTGAAGAAGTGGATTATGAAATTGATCCTAAAGACCTTCGTGTTGATATCTATCACGCTTCTGGTGCTGGTGGTCAGAACGTCAATAAGGTTGCGACTGCCGTTCGTATGGTCCATATTCCAACTGGTATTAAGGTTGAAATGCAAGAAGAACGTACGCAACAGAAAAACCGTGATAAAGCCATGAAGATTATTCGTGCCCGTGTGGCTGACCACTTCGCACAGATTGCTCAAGATGAACAAGATGCTGAACGTAAATCGACTGTTGGTACAGGGGACCGTTCAGAGCGTATCCGTACGTACAACTTCCCACAAAATCGTGTGACGGATCACCGTATTGGTTTGACCCTTCAAAAACTAGATACGATTTTAGCTGGTAAACTAGATGAAGTTGTTGATGCTTTGGTTCTTTACGATCAAACACAAAAATTGGAAGAACTTAACAAATGATTCTGGCAGATGCCTTAGCAGGCTATGAGAAGGAACTTGGGGCTGTTGGAGAAGAGCCAGAGGCTCTGTCCTTTGTCTATCGTGGTTTGAAACATTGGGATTTGACGCAATTTGTTCTTCATCTACGACAAGAAGTTTCAGAGGAAGACGAAAAGCTTCTTTCTAGTATCTTTAATCAACTAAAAGCGCATAAACCTGCTCAGTATATCCTAGGTTTTGAAGATTTTCATGGCTTACGTTTTCAAGTTGATGAGCGTGTTTTGATTCCTCGTCCTGAAACTGAGGAATTAGTGGAGCTAATTTTGGCGGAAAACCCAAAGACAGAGCTTAAGGTTCTTGATATTGGAACTGGGAGTGGTGCTATTGCAGTGTCTCTGAAAGAGAGTTGTCCTCTTTGGCAAGTGACGGCCAGTGACTTGTCTGTGGATGCTTTAGAACTTGCTAGAGAAAATGCCAAGCTCAACCAAGTAGACATCAGTTTTATTCAATCGGATGTTTTTGAAAATATTTCTGGTAGTTTTGATATCATTGTGTCAAATCCTCCCTATATTTCTGAAAATGATAAGAACGAAGTTGGTTTAAATGTCTTGGCTAGTGAGCCCAAGATGGCTTTGTTTGCTGATGAAGATGGCCTTGCCATTTATAGACAGATTATTGAGAGGGCTGCTAAGCATCTAAGTCCTCAAGGAAAACTCTATTTTGAGATTGGCTATAAGCAGGGCAGTGATTTGAAGAAACTCTTGTCTCTACATTTTCCAGATAAGTGTGTGCGTGTCCTTAAGGACCAATTTGGGCAGGATAGAATGGTTGTGATGGATGATGGAAACTAACACGGATTTAAAAGCAATCTTGGCAAATGGAGGGGCGGTCGTCCTTCCCACAGAGACGGTTTATGGTCTTTTTGCTAGAGCTTTGGACGAGAATGCGGTCAATCATGTCTATGAGCTAAAGAATCGTCCTAGGGATAAGGCTATGAATTTGAATGTCGCTTCTTATGAAGATATCTTGACCTATTCAAAAGAGCAACCTGACTATCTCAAAAAACTTTACGATGCTTTTTTGCCTGGACCTTTGACCATCATTTTAAAAGCTAATGGCCAAGTACCTAAGTGGATTAATTCGGGTTTGGCGACGGTTGGCTTTCGCTTGCCAAACCATCCTGTGACTAGAGAATTGATTCAAGCTGAAGGACCTCTGATTGGTCCATCAGCTAACAAGTCGGGAATGGCAAGTGGCCGTTATTTTGACCATATCAGAGCGCAGTTTGATTTTCAGGTGACAGGCTATCAAGATGATGATGCCCTGTTGGGCCTAGATTCGACGATTTTGGACCTGTCTGATACTCCAGCTAGAATACTTAGACAGGGAAAGATTACAAAAGATGACCTATTGGCAGCTCTACCAGAGTTGACCATAGAATAAATGACTAACAGTGACCCGGGAAAGTGTGAGAAAACTTTCAGTTGTGTATGGGTGAGTTAAGAAAAACCCATTAGACCAATAAATAGGAGATCTCAATGATTTTTGACAAAGAAGATTACAAAGCATTTGACCCTGAACTTTGGGAAGCCGTTGCCAAAGAAGAAGAACGCCAGCAGAACAATATTGAATTGATTGCTTCTGAAAATGTCGTTTCTAAGGCTGTTATGGCGGCTCAAGGAACACTTTTGACTAACAAATACGCTGAAGGCTATCCTGGTAAGCGTTACTACGGTGGTACAGACGTTATTGATGTGGTTGAAACCCTTGCTATTGAACGTGCTAAGAAACTTTTTGGAGCAAAATTTGCCAATGTACAACCTCACTCAGGTAGTCAGGCCAATGCTGCTGTTTACATGTCTTTGATTCAACCAGGTGACACTGTGATGGGGATGGATTTGTCAGCAGGTGGTCACCTGACACATGGTGCGCCAGTTAGCTTCTCTGGTAAGACTTATCACTTCGTTGCTTACAATGTTGATAAGGAAACTGAACTTCTTGATTATGATGCTATCCTTGCTCAAGCAAAAGAAGTAAAACCAAAACTCATCGTTGCGGGGGCTTCAGCTTACTCACGTATCATTGATTTTGCTAAATTCCGTGAAATCGCTGATGCAGTAGGTGCTTATCTCATGGTAGATATGGCTCATATTGCTGGTCTTGTGGCATCAGGCCATCATCCAAGTCCAGTACCTTACGCACATGTGACAACCACAACAACTCACAAGACTCTCCGTGGTCCTCGTGGTGGATTGATCTTGACTAATGATGAAGACATTGCTAAGAAAATCAATTCTGCCGTCTTTCCTGGTTTGCAAGGTGGTCCTTTGGAACACGTTATTGCAGCTAAGGCTGTTGCCCTTAAAGAAGCACTTGATCCTGCCTTTAAGGAATACGGTGAAAATGTCATCAAGAACGCCGCAGCTATGGCAGATGTTTTCAATCAACATCCAGACTTCCGTGTCATTTCAGGCGGAACAAATAATCATCTCTTCTTGGTCGATGTGACTAAGGTTGTTGAAAATGGTAAGGTTGCTCAAAATGTTCTTGAAGAAGTGAATATTACCTTGAACAAAAATGGTATTCCTTATGAACAATTGTCACCATTCAAAACATCTGGTATTCGTGTAGGTAGCCCAGCTATTACAAGTCGTGGTATGGGTGAAGCTGAGAGCCGTAAGATTGCTGAGTTGATGATCCAAGCTTTGGAAAATCACGACAAACCAGAAGTTTTGGAACGCATTCGTGGTGAAGTCAAAACACTTACAGATGCCTTTCCACTTTATTAAGGGATTATGTTAGATTTATATATTAAACGCATTATCATTCATCAGTTTTCGCCAAATGATACGGAGCTGGTATTGGCAGAAGCGCCTCTTGAAATAACACCACGTTTGGATGAGTATTTCCGGAAGAAACTGTCAAAAGTTTTCTCGGATGAGGCTAAACGTGGGTATTTCGAAGCAGAAAATGTTTTCATCAGTCATCTAGGGGATGATTTGATGGAAAGTTCTGTCAAAATTGCCCAACTTTGGAAGGAAGAATTTGTCATTTCTGAAGATCAAAAGACCAATGATTTGGTCTTTATTCAGTTTGACAAAGAAGGACAAGAGTATTTTGCATTCTTGCGCATTGCCCTAAAGGACAGTTTGATTCATTCTTTGGGAGATAGCCAGCATCCAATTCAATTGTCACAAAATAATCTGCCTTCTGCGGCTCAGACACCAGATGAAGCTTTGATAATTAACCGTAGCAGTAAGCAGTATTATCTGATTGAAAAGCGTATCAAACACAACGGTAGTTTTGCCAATTATTTCTCTGAAAATCTCTTGCAGGTCCAACCTGAACAGTCTGTCAAGAAGTCAATTAAGATGGTTGAAGACACGGCTCAAAAAATTGCTGAGAATTTTAATCAAGATGACTTTAACTTCCAAGGAAAAATGAAATCGGCTATTTTCAATAATTTGGAAGTAGACCAGGAATTGTCTCCTGAAAAATTGGCAGACCAGCTTTTTGATAATAATTTGACAGCTCGTTTGACCTTCGTTGATGAGCTTAAAGAGGCTATTCCTGAGCCTATTTCGGTCTCAGATATTGACCATTCTCGTCAAATTAAGAAATTAGAGAATCAAAAGCTATCGTTATCAAACGGAATTGAGTTAATTGTGCCTAATAACGTCTATCAGGATGCTAATAGTGTTGAGTTTATTCAAAATCCTGATGGCACCTATTCAATTCTCATCAAAAATATCGAGGATATCATCAATAAATAATATGTTTAAATGGATAAGACGTCTGGTGGTTCTTGTGCTAGTCTTCTTTCTAGGAATTCAAGCCTATCGTCTGCATGCCAATATACAACATGTCTTAGCTTATGAATCTATGGTTAAGGAAGTGTTGGCAGAGGATGATGTTGATAATACAACCAATGTAGATTTGGTCCTAGCAATGATTTACACAGAAACCAAGGGGAAGACAGATGACGTGATGCAGTCCAGTGAAAGTTCTTCAGGGGTTACTAACTCCATCAAAAATCGAAAAGAAAGTATTCGTCAGGGGGTGACAGTACTTTCAGAGAACCTGGAAGAGGCTGCCCACCATAAGGTGGATCCTTGGACAGCAGTGCAAGCCTATAATTTTGGTAAAGCCTATATTGATTATGTAGCTGATAATGGTGGAGTAAACACTGTTGAACTAGCAAAGGCCTATTCTAAAAATGTCGTTGCTCCAAGTCTTGGAAATACCAGTGGAAAGACCTACACCTATTACCAACCAGTTGCCATGTACTATGGTGGTGGAAAGCTTTATACAAATGGCGGAAATATTTATTACGCTAAGGAAGTACAGTTTAATCTCTTTTTGATGCGTATGTTCTCACGTCTCTAAGAGTGGCTACTTCATTTTTAAGGAAAGACCAATGAAAGCATTATTAGTTTATTTTAGGGGATATGTCAAAGACAGTATCCTGGGACCCGTGTTTAAATTAATCGAAGCCTGTTTTGAACTCCTCGTTCCTCTAGTGATTGCTGGAATTGTCGACACAACTATTCCGAATAAAGACCAAAATCATCTGTTTATGATGATTTTTCTCTTGTTTGGACTTGCCTTTGTTGGCGTTGTTGTTGCTGTTTCAGCTCAGTATTTTTCATCTCGAGCAGCAGTTGGCTATGCGCAAGGTTTGACTAATAATCTTTATGCCAAAATCATGCGATTATCAAAGGAAAAGCGTGATGAGATAGGAACTTCGAGTTTGGTGACACGCCTAACTGGTGACACTTTTCAGATTCAAACGGGGATTAATCAATTTTTACGACTCTTTTTGAGAGCTCCCATTATTGTGACAGGTGCTATTATTATGGCATTTCGGATTAGCCCACGCTTGACCCTCTGGTTCCTTGGTATGGTTCTAGTGTTGACGCTTATTATTGTGGTGGCAAGCCGTATCGTCAATCCCCTATATGCTAAAATTCGGGTGATTAATGAGTCAATTGTTACTAGTACTCGTCAGCAACTTGAAGGAATGAGGGTTATCCGAGCCTTCGGACAGAGTGAGTGTGAGTTAGATAACTTTACAACTGTAAATAAAGACTTGAAGACCTGGCAACTCAAAACTGGGGTTATAGCAAGTCTCATTAGTCCTTTGACTTTTTTGGTTGTTAATATGACCTTAATTGCCATTCTTTGGCAAGGAAATCTCCAGATTCAAGGTGGACTCTTGACGCAAGGAATGCTGATTGCCTTGGTTAATTACCTCTTGCAAATTTTGACGGAGCTCCTTAAATTAGCCATGATGTTAACTAATCTCAATCAAAGTTTTATATCAGCTAAACGTGTAGAAACTATTTTCAATCTTGAGGATGAGGACATTAAGGCACCTTTAACAATTAAGAAGGCTGATCAAGAAGCGTTGGTGCTTGCTATAGACCAGATTTCCTTTACCTATCCGACAGCTAGTCAGCCATCTCTTCAGGGGATTAACCTTAGACTGACCGAAGGAGAGTCTCTAGGCATTATTGGAGGTACAGGTTCGGGTAAATCGACCTTGGTCAACTTAATCATGAACTTATATCAACCTCAGCTTGGCAGCTTAACCATCTTTAATAATCAAGCATCACCAAAAAATCTAAAGGAATGGCGTTCTTGGGTGGCCTATGTCCCTCAAAAAGCTGAGTTATTTAGAGGAACCATTCGTTCTAATCTGACCCTGGGACTTAAGCATGAACCTAGCGACCAGGAACTATGGCATGCGCTTGACATGGCTCAAGCTGCTGACTTTGTTCGAGATAAGGAACTTGGTTTAGATGAGCCAGTCGAGTCATTTGGCCGTAATTTTTCTGGTGGTCAACGTCAGCGTCTGACTATTGCGCGTGCTTTGATGAGACCAGCACCTTTTTTGATTTTGGATGATTCAACCTCAGCATTGGATTATTTGACTGAAAGTCGACTATTAGCAGCCATAAGAGAAAATCTTACATCAACCAGCTTGATCATTATTTCGCAAAGAACCAATAGTTTAAAAGCTGTAGATCAGATTTTGGTTCTTGATAAGGGCCATCAACTTGGTCTGGGTAATCATGAAGAATTGCTTGCCACTAACAAACTTTATCAAGATATTCATTATTCTCAGCATCAAAAGGAGGCTGCTGATGAAAGCTAGAAATAATAAGTCAACGCTTAGACGTCTCAGTCGAGACATCTTAAGTCAGCGCTCTCTCTTAGTCATAGCGACTGTTGGTACTATTATTCAGGTTGCTTTAACGGTTTATTTACCTATTTTGATTGGTGATGCAGTGGATGCTGTTCTTAAAAAGAATGCTGTCCTTCTAATATCAAGTTTAATATGGCAAATGCTTGCGGTTATCGTAGCTAATAGTGCTATCCAGTGGCTAAATCCTTTGATTTATAACCGTTTGATATATTCTTACAGCGAGAGTTTGCGTGAGAGGGTTATGATGAAAATTCATGCCCTGCCTCTCAGTTACCTTGATCGTCAAGGAACTGGAGATATGGTTAGTCGTGTGACGACTGATAGTGACCAACTGAACAATGGACTTCTCATGGTTTTTAACCAATTTTTCGTTGGTCTCTTAACCATTTTTGTCATTATCATTACCATGGCTCGCTTAGACTGGTTCATGATGCTTCTGGTTCTGGTGATGACCCCTTTGTCTGTCCTTGTCGCTCGCTTCATTGCCAGAAAAAGTTATCAACTTTATCGACATCAGACCAAGTGGCGAGGGATGCAGACCCAGCTGATTGAGGAAAGTCTTACCCAAGAAGCTCTGGTCCAAAGTCTAAATGCCCAAAGTCAGATGGTCCGAAACTTTAGAGAAGTCAATGGTAAGTATGCTGCTTATTCAAGGGGGGCAATCTTTTATTCATCAGCGGTCAATCCGGCCACTCGCTTTGTCAATAGCCTTATTTATGCGCTGATTGCAGGTGTCGGAGCTTACCGTATCATGTCAGGTGGTGCTTTTACAGTCGGCCAATTAACAACCTTTCTCAACTATGTCACGCAATACACAAAACCTTTCAATGATATTTCATCAGTTCTTTCAGAGCTTCAAAGTGCTCTTGCCTGTGCTGATCGTCTCTATATGATTTTGGATGAAAATGAAATCCCAGAAACGGGTCATTTGGTTTTGAAAGAGGAAGACGTGCAGGGACAATTTCAATTTGACCATATTCAATTTGGTTACTTATCAAACAAACCTCTTATCAAGGATTTGAGCATTGATATTCCTGCTGCAAGTACTGTTGCAATCGTTGGTCCGACAGGAGCAGGTAAATCAACCCTTATCAATCTTTTGATGCGCTTTTATGATTTAGACAAGGGCCAATTGCGACTGGATGGCAGATCGATTACAGATTACACTCGAGAAAGTCTTCGTAAACAGATTGGTATGGTGTTACAAGAGACCTGGCTTGAAGTTGGGACTATCCATGATAATATCGCCTACGGCAACCCCAAAGCTAGCCGAGAGGAAGTTATAGCTGCAGCTAAAGCCGCAAATGCTGACTTCTTTATTAATCAGTTACCTCAAGGCTATGACACTTATCTAAGTGATGCGGGTCAATCTCTTTCTCAAGGGCAACGTCAGCTACTGACTATCGCTCGTATATTTGTTAATTTGCCTAAGATTCTTATCTTAGATGAAGCAACCTCAAGTATTGATACCCGTACGGAGCTTCTCATTCAGGAGGCGTTCGCTAAACTAATGAAGGGCCGAACGAGTTTCATCATTGCCCATAGACTCTCAACCATTGAAAATGCCGATCTTATTTTAGTCATGAATAATGGGGATATTGTTGAGTACGGAACTCATCATCAACTAATGAAAGCTAAGGGTATGTATTATCAAATGCAGACAGCCCAAAAGACACAAAATAGTTAAAACTAACAGAGCTTTTTTAGCTCTGTTTTTAAGATATTTAGGGTATTAGTTTGTGCAAAAATAACTAGTGATGAAATTGAATAATTTTTGCTTTTTTATTGGAAATAATAAGAATAAGATGGTAAACTAGAGTGGATATTATATAAAAAGAAGGTATCGAAAATTAGAATGTTAAAAAACAAAAATGTCCTTGTTTTTTGGGGACAAACCTTGCTTTATTTCATCATTTTTATGGCCCTAATATATCTCTACAATTACCTGGGACAAGGTCAAGGTAATTTTATCTATAACGAATTCTAGGAAGAATAATGACGAACACAAAAATTAAAGATATGCTTGAAACGATTGAGCAATTTGCTCAATCTCAACCAGACTTTCCTGTTTACAATATTCTTGGGGAAGTCCATACTTACGGTGACCTAAAGGCTGATTCAGATAGCCTAGCTGCTAAGATTGATAGTCTTGATATTCCAGAAAAATCACCAGTTGTGGTTTATGGTGGTCAAGAGTATGAGATGTTGGCAACCTTCGTTGCTCTAACTAAATCTGGTCATGCCTATATTCCAATTGATAGTCACTCAGCTCTTGAGCGTGTGACAGCTATTGTTGAAGTGGCCGAGCCGAGTCTGATTATTGCTATTAACGATTTTCCACTAGAGGATGTTAAAGCGCCAATTGTGACTCTAGATCAAGTGAAGGCAAGCTTCGCTAACAAGTCTAGTTATGAAGTGACCCATCCTGTTAAGGGTGATGATACTTATTACATCATCTTTACATCTGGAACGACGGGTAAACCTAAAGGCGTACAGATTTCGCACGATAATCTCCTTAGTTTCACCAACTGGATGATTACGGACAAGGAGTTTGCGACTCCAAAACGCCCACAAATGCTGGCCCAACCACCTTACTCATTTGACTTATCAGTGATGTATTGGGCGCCGACTTTGGCACTTGGAGGTACACTCTATGCGCTTCCTTCAGCTATTACTCAGGACTTCAAAAAGCTCTTTGAAACGATTTTCTCACTTCCAATTGCTATTTGGACCTCAACACCATCCTTTGCTGATATGGCCATGTTGTCTGAAGATTTCAATGCAGAGAAGATGCCAGAGATTACGCATTTCTATTTCGATGGAGAAGAGTTAACCGTTAAAACAGCTCAAAAACTTCGCCAACGTTTCCCAGAAGCACGTATTATCAATGCTTATGGTCCAACAGAAGCAACCGTAGCCTTGTCGGCTGTAGCAGTAACTGATGAAATGTTAGCTAATCTTAAACGCCTGCCAATTGGTTATACCAAGGAAGATTCACCGACTTATATTATCGATGAGGATGGAAATATCCTTCCAAATGGTCAACAGGGTGAAATCATCGTATCAGGTCCAGCAGTTTCAAAAGGTTACATGAACAATCCTGAAAAGACTGCGGAAGCTTTCTTTGAGTTTAATGGACTTCCTGCCTACCATACTGGTGATGTGGGTACTATGACTGATGAGGGTCTCCTTCTTTACGGAGGACGTATGGACTTCCAGATTAAGTTCAATGGTTTCCGTATTGAGTTAGAGGATGTTTCACAAAACCTTAACAAGTCTAAGTACATCGATTCAGCAGTAGCTGTACCACGTTACAATAAGGACCATAAGGTTCAGAATCTCTTGGCTTATGTCATTCTTAAGGATGGCGTTCGTGAGCAGTTTGAGCGTGATATTGATATTACCAAGGCGATCAAGGCTGACTTGGAAAACATCATGATGTCTTACATGATGCCAACTAAGTTCCTCTATCGTGAGAGCCTGCCTTTGACACCAAATGGGAAGATTGATATCAAGGGGCTTATCAGTGAGGTCAACAACCGATGATAGACTTCTTGAAACAGCTTCCTCATTTAGAGGCCTATGGTAATCCTTTCTATTTCATCTATCTTGGACTAGCTTTATTACCGATTTTTGTAGGACTCTTCTTTAAAAAGCGTTTTGCGATTTACGAATGTTTGGTTAGTTTAGCTTTCATTGTTTTAGCCTTGACGGGTACCCATGCGAGTCAACTATTAGCCTTGCTTTTCTATATCGTATGGCAAATTATTTGGGTATACTCCTACAAACGTTACCGTAGTCAAAAGGATAATAAATGGGTCTTTTACCTGCACTCCTTTCTTGTGGTTCTACCTTTAGTTTTTGTTAAGGTTGAGCCAGCTATTAATGGTAACCAGTCGCTTTTTAACTTCCTTGGTATTTCTTACCTCACTTTCCGTGCAGTAGGTATGATTATCGAGATGCGTGATGGGGTGCTTAAAGAGTTCACACTAGGAGAATTTCTCCGATTCATGCTCTTTATGCCGACCTTCACAAGTGGTCCCATTGATCGCTTCAAACGCTTTAATGATGACTATCAAGCTATTCCTGAGCGTGATGAGCTGTTGAATATGTTAGAGCAAGCTGTAAAGTATATTATGCTTGGTTTTCTCTATAAGTTTGTTTTGGCTCAGATTTTTGGAAGTATGCTTTTACCACCATTAAAAGCACAAGCCTTGAGCCAGGGCGGTATCTTTAATCTACCAACGCTTGGTGTCATGTATGTTTATGGGTTTGATCTCTTCTTTGATTTTGCTGGCTACTCTATGTTTGCCCTCGCAGCATCTAATCTCATGGGGATTAAGAGCCCAATCAACTTTGACAAGCCTTTTATTTCACGTGATTTGAAAGAATTTTGGAACCGTTGGCATATGAGTTTGTCTTTCTGGTTCCGTGACTTTGTCTTTATGCGTATGGTTATGGTTTTGATGAGGAATAAGGTTTTTAAAAATCGTAATACCACATCAAACGTGGCCTATGTTCTCAATATGTTGGTAATGGGATTCTGGCATGGGGTTACCTGGTACTATATTGCCTACGGTATTTTCCATGGTATCGGTCTAGGTATTAACGATGCTTGGTTCCGTAAAAAGAAAACTATTAATAAAGAACGTAAAAAAGCAGGCCTTGAGCCTCTTCCTGATAACAAATGGACAAAGGCTTTAGGAATCTTTATCACATTTAACACTGTTATGTTGTCATTCTTGATTTTCTCAGGATTCTTGAATGAACTTTGGTTCACTAAAAAATAAGTAAAGGAAATATAAAAATGGATGTAAAATCTCAAGTTATTGAAATTATTGATGAGCTTTTCATGGAAGATGTTTCTGACATGATGGATGAAGATCTCTTCGACGCTGGTGTCCTTGATTCAATGGGGACTGTTGAACTTATTGTTGAATTGGAATCACGTTTCGATATTCGTGTGCCAGTTTCAGAATTTGGTCGTGATGATTGGAACACTGCCAATAAGATTGTTGAAGGGGTAACGGAGCTTCGCAATGCTTAAGCGTTTATGGCGGATTTTTGGTCCAGTAATTTGTGCTCTTGTCTTAGTAGTAGTGGTTATTTATTGCTATCCACAAGGCAGAAAACATAATTATCAGACTGATAAACGTAATGCAGTGACACTGACGACAGCTAACTTTAAGAGTCGTATTAATAAGACTAATGCCCTTTCCAATAAAGAACATCGTTTTGTACCTTTCTTTGGTTCTAGTGAGTGGTTACGTTTTGATGCCCTTCATCCAGCAGTTTTAGCTGAAAAATACAATCGTAACTATCGTCCATATTTTATTGGACAACGTGGCGCTGCCTCTTTAAACCAGTATCTTGGGATGCAACAAATGCTTCCTGAACTCAAAAATGGTACAGCTGTTTACGTCTTGTCTCCTCAATGGTTCACTAAGAAGGGTTACAATTCAGCAGCCTTTCAACAGTTCTTCAGTAATGATCAGCTCAGTAGTTTCTTGAATCAAAATGAAACTGATGAGAATTCAGAGTATGCTGCAAAGCGTATCTTAGAGATGAAGCCTGAGATTGCGATGAAGTCTCAACTTACTAAGGTCGCAAAAGGTCAAGAACTAAACGCTTTTGATAAGACTTATGTACAATTCTTGGCTGAGCTTAATAAACGTGAAGACGCCTTATTTAGTCCATTTGCAGCACCAAATAATGCCAATTACGATAAAAAAGTTCTTCCCTATTTAAAAGAATTGCCTGATGAATTTTCTTATGAAGCCCTTGATCAAGTTGCAGTAAGAGATGCGGAAGAACATACGAAATCAAATAGCTTTGGTATTGATGATCGTTTCTATAAGAAACGCTTGTCTAAAAAAATTGGCAAGCTTAAAGGCTTCCAAGAACACCTTTCTTATGAAGTTTCACAAGAATACGGTGACCTACAATTGGTTCTCAATCAATTTGCTAAATTAAAAACTAATGTTATCTTTGTCATTCCACCAGTCAATAGTAAGTGGATGGCCTATACAGGACTTAACCAGGAAATGTATGATGCAACAGTTTTGAAGATTCGTTATCAATTGGAAAGTCAAGGTTTTACCAATATTGCTGACTTCTCAAAAGATGGAGATCAAGCTTACTTTATGCAAGATACCATTCATATGGGCTGGAAAGGTTGGGTAGCCTTTGATAAGGCTGTTGATCCTTTTGTAAGTAATCCAACACCTGCCCCAAGCTATAACTTGAATGATCGTTTTTATAGCAAGGATTGGGCAAACTACACAGCCAACCCAAATGAATTCAAGTAATATTGTTTAACAAAAAAAGGCCTAGATAAGGCCTTTTTGTTATGGGTAAAAATCATTATGACTTCAATTTACAGTCTGTTAACTCATTGTACGATCATATAAGTAATAAAAAGTGACAGATTTAAAATGATTTTACTGGTGCAATACATTCATATTTGGATTTCATACGAAGGCTTCAAAACATCCTATTTTTAAGCTATAGCAAGTTTGTAAGGATATATTGATTTTATTCTAGATTGATACTAAGCTATTATCTAATGAATCAATTGATACTATGCGATGGACAGAACAGTGAACAAATAAAAAGGATTGGAGGTAATTAGAAACGTCCAATCCTTTTTGAGTTTTAGCTAAATAGTTTATGTTAATTCTTTTTTGTAAGGGCCTTTCGAATGAAATCTGCTGGTATAATCAATACAGCAATAAGAAGAGCAACGATATAGTGATGAATATCCATTGGAACAGTACTAAATACTTTTCCACCGAATTGGATAATCAAGGTTTGAACAACAGCGATAGAAATCATTACAATTGAGAATTTCTTGTTTTCACTGATATGTTCAAACACATTGAATCCATTACTACGTGTATTAAGCGAGTTGAAAATGACAGCATAGATAAATACAGTAAATGTAAATGTTGTTACCATTTCAAAGTTTCCAGTTCCATTTGTGATAAAGTCTTGAATACCACCAACATTTTTGAGAATTGCCAAACATACGACAGTAATGAAGACACTAGCTACACCGATAGCAGACTTCATATAGCCAGTAAGAATATTTGCTTTCTTAGCGACTGGTTTTTCGTTCATGTAACGATCTAGCGTAGGCTCTTCACCAAAGGCGAGGGCAGCGAGTGTATCCATGATAAGGTTAATCCAGAGAATTTGGATAATTGTAAATGGCTCTTTGAGACCTAAAAGTGGTGAGAGAAGTGACATGGCAATAGTCGTCACGTTAACGGTTAACTGGAAGATAATAAATTTACTTACTGACTTACTCATGGTGCGTCCATAGAGGACAGCTTTTTCAATCGAAGTCAATGAATTATTCAAGATAACGATATCTGAGGCTTCTCGTGCGACTTCAGTACCGTCACCCATTGAGAAGCCGACATCAGCTGATTTGAGGGCAGGTGAGTCGTTAACTCCATCTCCTGTCATACCAGCGACCATATCAAGGTCCTGAGCAGCTTCAATAAGGCGTTTTTTATCCATTGGAAGGGCACGGCTAACAACCTTCAAGAAAGGTAATTTTTGCTTAAGTTCTTGATTTGAAAGGGCAGTGAGTTCATCATGAGTTAGAACAAGGTCGTTTTCTCCAGTAACAATACCAGCCTCCTTAGCAATGGCAACGGCAGTTTCCTTACGGTCACCAGTTACCATAACGACTTGTACACCTGCACGGTTCATGGTTTCAACGGTTTGTTTAATTGACGAACGAACATTATCACGGATACATACGATACCAATCAAGACTTTATCATTACCATTTGTATTAAGGATAGCAAGCAAACGCATTGAACGGTTTGCTTGTTCCAAAGATAATTCTTGGAAATGAGTTTTGATATCATCTGTAAAGTTTTGCTTATGTCCATATTTATCAAGATAGTAGTAGCAGTCATTTAGGATAAATTCTGGAGCGCCCTTGATGTAGGTTTTTCCGTCATTAGTCGTCACACTTGCAAATTTTGTTGCTGAGTTGAATTGTTGCTTCTCAGTAATAGAGTTGGTATCAAAATTAAGGCTATCACGTCCAATAAGGAAGTCAAGAAGTGCACGGTCTGTAGCATTACTACCAACAGCATTGCCATCTGCTATCATAGCATCGTTATTAAGACCGATACCATTAATCATTTCTGCTTTAAGGCTATCTGATATTGTGTCAAAATCTGGAGCATCAGTTTCACCAGTTGCTGCATAGAGTGTTCCATCAGCAAGGAAAAAGTCAACTACAGATAGTTTACCTTCAGTGATAGTACCAGTCTTATCACTGAAGAGGATATTCATGTATCCAGCTGTTTCAATGGTATCAGGATGGCGAACCAGAATATTTTGAGCCAAAAGTCGACCTGAGTTCATAGAAGAAACAAGGGCCAACATCATTGGAAGTCCTTCTGGAACAGCCATGATGATGATAGTAACCGCAAAGAGAATTGTTTCAATGATAAGAAGGAAAATTGAACCACCATTGAGGTTATTAGCCTTATTGAGGGCAATAAAGCCTAATACAAGGTTGATAACGGAATAGGCACCACCGGCACTATAACCAAGGACACCGATGTTTCCAGCAAGTTGATTAAGCTTTTCTTTAGAAGGAGAATCTTTACTGTCTTCTTGAAGAGAGGTATTAATACTTCCTAAGACTGTATTGTCACCAATTTGTATAGCCTCCATAACAGCTTCACCAGAAGTCACAACAGTTCCACGGAAGACTTTGAGCTCTGTAAAGAGGTCTGAAGAATCTGGTTCTTCTTGATCACCAAGAGGAAGTTTTTTAGCATCCTCGCTCTCACCATTAAGGACAGCTTGGTTTACTTTTAACTCACCTTCCAGGATGATACCGTCCACTGGAACCTTGTCACCTGATTGAAGGAGGATTTGATCTCCTTTTACAATATTATCCACGAGAACCTCTTTAAGTTTACCATCACGATAAACCTTAGCATTAGTTTTTGAAGCCTCTTCCTGAAGGGTATTGAATTTTTGCTCGTTACGGTATTGTGAAATGGCTGAAAATCCTGTAGACATCAAAATGGCGAAAATTAGTGAGATAGCCTCATACCAATTAGCTTCACCAATAGCAGGGAAAATCATTCCAACAAAGTTGAAGATAATTTTTAATCCTAAGGCAGCCAAGAGGATAAGAATCCATTGATCTTGGAAGGCTTCGATAAAGATTGAGAGAAGCGAGTTAGCTTCTTTGCTAGAGAGTCTATTATCGCCATGGGTGTTTTTACTAGCTTGAACTTCAGCAGAAGTCAAGCCTTTAAAATTTTTCATTTAAGGTTTTTGTCCTTTCTAAAACTGTTCCTGAGCTTTAAGTTTCAGGATTGCATTATTTGTCATTAAAGGAATCATAGCTTTAATGACTGCTATCTAGTATTATACTGCATTTAAACTGAAATGGTTAATTATTCAATAGAAGAAATAGTAATAAAACTTAATCGCTAGCAGTGACGGAATGGTAGAAAACACAAAGTGATCCTTTAAAGCTCAGGTTAACCTCTAATACTTAATTCATACAATCCTCTCACAGCATTACAAGCATAGATAGCTTGAGCTTGTTTTAGGTCAACTAAAGTTAATACCTTTTCTTTAACTTCTTTTTGAGCTATCAGGTGCTGTCTGTAAATCCCATTTAGGATACCAAGTTGCACAGGAGGTGTGTACAGTTGGTTATTAATTTTGACAACGAGGTTACCGATAGAGGTTTCTAGGAGTTGCCCCTCATGGTTATAGTAGATTTGCTCATGAGGTCCGATACTAAGGTGAGGTCGGTAACTTGTTTTAAAGAAGGTATAGGGGCTATCCAAAGGATGCAATTGCTCCACTAATCTTGCTTGGAAAAAACTATCGGACAAGTCTATTAGTGGAGAATGGTCAAACTTTAGTTCACCGTCTTTTGAAAGAGAGAATTTAAGACGATAGTCTGTGTCAACATCAAAAGACTGACACAGGGATTCTACTTGATAGTGAGCTTCTTCCTTCTTAAAAGGAAAATCAAAGTAGCGGCTGGCCTCTTGTAAGCGATTAAGGTGCTCCTCTATAAAGAGTAATCTTCCTTGATGGACCAGACCAGTTGAAATGAGATCAAATTTAGGATTCTGACGATATAAAACAGCTGCTTTTTGCTTGGTTTCTTCATATTCATCTGCCCAATTGCTATCCCAGGTAATGCCTCCCCCGACACCATAGATAGCTTTTGTTCCCTGCATTTGAAGGGTTCGGATTGCAACATTGAAAATTGTCGGTCCCTGAGGTGGTAAAATACCGATAGTCCCACAATAAACACCACGCGCCTGTTTTTCTACCGCTGAGATAATAGACATAGTAGCTATTTTGGGTGCTCCAGTGATTGATCCACAAGGGAAAAGTGCTTGAAAGACATCACTTAGATTCTTATTTTCTAAGAGCTGTGTTTCAATAGTAGAAGTCATTTGCCAAACTGTAGAGTATTGTTCAACGTGACAAAGGCTTTTGACCTTTTCACTACCTATTTTTGAGATACGGTTCATATCATTGCGTAGGAGATCAACAATCATCATATTTTCTGAACGATTTTTTTGATCATGCGCAAGCCACTGAGCCTGTTTGAGGTCAGTAGCAGTTGTTAAACCGCGATTGGTCGTGCCTTTCATAGGACGTGTGGTTAGTGTATCGCCCTCTTTCTTAAAGAAAAGCTCTGGACTTATAGAAATAATAGAAAGGTCATCATGTTGAATAAAGGCGTTGTAGTGAGCATTCTGCTCGACAACAAGCCGGTTATAGATGGCAAAAGGGTCTGCAGTTAGGTCTTGTTGCAATTGAACAGTATAGTTGACCTGGTAGGTATCTCCTTGTCGGATATGATGATGTATTTTCTGGATAGCCTCCTTATATTCAGAAGCTGAAGTTAGCTCCTTCCATGAATCCGGTAGAGAAACTGGCTCATACGATAATGGAAGGGGTTCCGTTTGAACGGTTTCATGAATGGTGAAATAGAGGAGATATTCAGACATTAAGGGGCCATTCAAAACCTCAAACTTAGGTTCAAAGGCCGCAGACGCTTCGTAGGAAAGGTAGCCCACTGCATAATAGCCTTCTTTTTGATAGGCCTCTACTTGGGCTAGAAGTGGTTTAACTTCATTAATATCTTTGGTTTTTAATTCTTTGAGAGGATTTTTAAAGACTTGTCTCAGCCCAAAATCTTTAAAATCAATAACAGTTTTCTTATGCATAGTTAGAGTATAACATAAGAAGTTTGTCTCTGGTTATTTTTCATGTTTTAAATCTTATTCTCAAAATTTTAACCAAAGATGAACTTTTCAGATAGTTTTACATATGTTATAATGAAAGGAGTAAAAGAAGATTTTAGAGGGAATTATGACTGAAAAAAATAAATTTGAGAAAGGTAGCAGCAACCTTTCAAATAAAAAAACAAAAAAAGGCAATTCTTGGAAACACCAGATGTATGAACTTGAAATTGCCATTGCCAAAGAGTCTAATAACAAAAAGAGAGATGAACTGATTAAAATTCATAATGGCTATATGAATGAATATGACAGTTTAAAGAAACAAATCATTTGGTTAGCCGTTTTGGGAATTTGTTTCCTACTTGTACTAGCAGTTTTTGGTTATTTTATTTGGAATAGTTATAATAGTGAAAATATGTCTTATACATCATCTTGGATTCAAGAGAGAGTGATAGAATCTATTAGGAGTTAGTCATTATAGGTCTGGCTTTCTCTATTAATACAGCAATAATGATAAAGGTAAGGCTTAAGCTATCAGGTACAGCAACAAGAATCTCTAGACAAATGTCTAGGGATTTTTTGCTACCATACCTATAGTTATTAGCTATAATAATATCTAAGCAAAAGGAGATAACAGACAGGACAAATCCCTTAGTTTATGGGTTATAGCTAAAAACTATATATAGAGAAAACTAATACCAATTATACAGAAAGCTATTTCTTTGGTAAGATTAATGCAACAACAAAGAGGAGGACACAAGATGTCAACTACTATCATTGGTTTCCCACGTTTGGGTGAATTCCGCGAATTAAAATTTACAACAGAAAAATACTTTAGAAAAGAAATCACAGCAGATGAGCTTTTGGCAGCAGCTAAAGACTTGCGTGCTAAGCATTGGAATATTGTCAAAGAAAAAGGTATTACTGAGATTCCTTCAAATGACTTTTCTCACTATGATAATTTCCTTGATGCGGCTTTCTTATTCAACGTTGTGCCTGCATCTGTTCAAAACTTGGATTTGACAGAATTGGAACAATATTTTGCTTTGGCGCGTGGTTACCAAGGTGAAAAAGGGGATGTACGTGCCCTTCCGATGAAAAAATGGTTCAATACTAACTACCATTACATCGTTCCAAAATTTGAAAAAACAACAGAAGTTAAACTTGCTGGTCACAAGATTTTTGATGAGTACCAAGAAGCAAAAGAATTGGGTATCAACACTCGTCCAGTTGTTGTTGGACCATTCACTTTCCTTCAATTATCTGACTTTGAAGATGGTGTAAAAGCCGAAGACTTCGTTGATAGTTTTGTAGCTGCCTACCAAGAAGTTTTTGCTAAATTGACTGAACTTGGTGCGACTCGTATCCAACTTGATGAACCAGCACTTGTTAAAGATTTGACAGCTGATGAAAAAGCACTCTTCTTGAATCTTTACAATAAACTCTTGGCTGACAAGAAAGGCCTTGAAGTCTTGATTCAAACATACTTTGGTGATGTTCGTGATGTCTATAATGATCTCGTGAACTTGCCAGTTGACGGTATTGGTCTTGACTTTGTCGAAGGTAAGAAGACACTTGAACTTGTTAAAGGTGGTTTCCCAGCTGACAAGACTCTCTATGCTGGTATTGTTAATGGTAAAAATATCTGGCGTAATAACTATGAAAAGAGCTTGGAAATCTTGGATCAAGTTCCAGCTGAAAATGTTGTCTTGACGACTTCATGTTCTCTTCTTCATGTACCATTTACAACTGCTAATGAAGACTTTGAACCAGCCATTTTGAATCACTTTGCTTTTGCCGTTGAAAAATTGGAAGAACTTCGTGATTTGGATGCTATCCGCAATGGTCAAGGTGCTGAAGCACTTGCTGCTAACAAAGATCTCTTTGCTACTGAACGTGTTGGTGAAAACGCTGAACTTCGTGCTCGTATTGCAGGCTTGACAGAAGCAGATTACACACGTTTGCCAGCTTTTGCAGAACGTGAAGCTATTCAAAAAGATGCTTTCAAACTTCCATTGCTTCCAACAACAACTATTGGTTCATTCCCTCAAACTAAGGAAGTGCGTTCTAAACGTTTGGCCTTCCGTAAGCATGAATTGTCACAAGAAGATTACGATGCTTTCCTTGCACAAGAAATCGATGAATGGATTAAGTGGCAAGAAGAAGTTGGATTTGATGTTCTTGTCCATGGTGAATTTGAACGTAACGACATGGTTGAGTACTTCGGTCAAAACTTGTCTGGTTACCTCTTCTCTAAAAATGGTTGGGTGCAATCATATGGTATGCGTGGGGTTAAACCACCAATCATCTGGGGTGATGTCACTCGTCTTAACCCAATCACTGTGAAATGGTCTAGCTATGCACAAAGCCGTACAGACAAGCCTGTTAAGGGTATGTTGACTGGACCTGTTACTATCCTTAACTGGTCATTCCCACGTGAAGACATCTCTATCAAGGATTCTACTCTTCAAATCGCCCTTGCTATTAAGGATGAAGTTCTAGACCTTGAAGCAGCAGGCGTTAAAATCATCCAAATTGACGAAGCTGCACTTCGTGAAAAATTGCCACTCCGTCGCAGTGACTGGTACGAAGACTACCTTGACTGGGCGATTCCAGCCTTCCGTTTGGTACACTCAACAGTAGCACCAGACACACAAATCCACACTCACATGTGTTATTCAGAATTTACAGATATCATCCCAGCTATCGATAACTTAGATGCAGATGTTATCTCATTTGAAGCTAGCCGTTCAAACCTTGAAATCTTGGACGAGCTTAAAGCGAAAAACTTCCAAACAGAAGTTGGACCTGGGGTTTACGATATCCACTCACCACGTGTCCCTAAAGACGGTGAAATTGATCACACAATTGAAGCAATCTTGGCTAAAGTTCCAAGTAGCAAAGTATGGATCAATCCAGACTGTGGTTTGAAAACTCGTGGTATCAAAGAAACTAAAGAAAGTTTGATTAAGCTCGTAGCAGCCGCAAAAGCAGCTCGTGAAAACTTGTAATTAACATTATAATACTTTGAAGACCTTCTTACTGAGTGTAGAGGGTCTTCAATAGGTAATGATTCCTAAAGATTTTTGCAAGTAGGCTAGCTAAAATTGTTTCTATGTGGTTCTGAGATGACTAAACACTAAAATTTGCTTTTGTCTCAACAAAAATCTAAAAAGAAGAAGGTAAAATATATGACAAGCCAAACACCATCACTCTCTTTTGAAGTCTTTCCGCCTAATCCAGCTGTAGGTAATGAAAAAATTTTGCTTGCCCTTGAGGATATGAAAGGACTGTCACCCCATTTTATTAGTGTCACAGCTAGTAATAACAAATATAATATCAAAGAGACAACGGTTCCTTTGGCAAACCATATTCAAAATGATCTAGCTATCCCGACAATTGCCCATCTTCCAGCTATTTATTTGACAAAAGAAAAGGTTGCGGACACACTTCGTGAATTAGATGCTGTCGGTGTGCATCGTATTTTGGCCCTTCGTGGTGATATTATCCCAGGGGTTGAACCTCTTAAAGATTTCACATATGCTACTGATTTGATTGAGTTTATCAAGGAAAAGGCTCCTCAATTTGATATTGTCGGTGCTTGTTATCCTGAAGGTCACCCTGATTCACCAAATCAAATCTCCGATATTCAAAATCTTAAGAAAAAAGTTGATTCTGGTTGCTCTAGTCTTGTGACTCAACTCTTCTTTGATAATGAACGCTTCTACGATTTCCAAGATAAATGTACTCTTGCTGGTATTGATGTGCCTATCCATGCTGGTATTATGCCTATTTTGAATCGTAATCAAGCCTTACGCCTACTTAAGACCTGTGAAAATATCCACTTGCCACGTAAATTCCGTGCTATTTTGGATAAGTATGAGCATGATCCTGAATCTCTTAGAGCTGCCGGTTTAGCATATGCTGTTGACCAAATCGTGGATTTGGTTACACAAGACGTTGCAGGAGTTCACCTGTATACGATGAATAATGCAGCGACAGCTAGACATATTTACAATGCAACACATGCTTTATTTAAGAGTCATTCAAATTCTGAGAAGTAATAAAACGATTTTAAAACCACTTATAGATCATCTATAAGTGGTCTTTTTGTCTCTTAAAAGGTAGTGGCTTAAAGATGTTCTGATTTCCCTCAAACTTAAAGAACTTAAAACAGACATAAAGGAAATCAGAAAAAGGTTAGACAGAATTAATGTTCCATCTAACCCCTGTAAGCTTGTATAGTCTGAGAGACTATTCAATAAAATCTTGTGTTATTTGATGTCTAAACAGTTAAATCTTATTACCCTACGAAAGCGTTAATTTCTGCTTCAATATTGGCAATCTTTTGTTTAGCATCTGCTTCAGATTCTCCAACTGTTGCAATGTAGAATTTGATTTTTGGTTCTGTACCTGAAGGACGAACGGCAAACCATGAATCATCAGCCAAGAAGTATTTCAATACATTACTTGGAGGAGTTGTCAATTTTTCTACGCCGGCAGCAGTAGTAGCTGTTTGTTCCAAGAAGTCTTCTGTCTTAGCAATGTCTGTGTTGTTGAATTGTTTAGGAGCATTGCCACGGAATTTATCCATGATTTTCTTGATTTCAGCAGCTCCGTCAACACCTGAAAGGGTAACAGAGATAGTTTTTTCTGCGAAGTAGCCGTATTGTTTGTAGATTTCTTCGATACCATCTGCCAAAGTCATACCACGTGAGCGGTAGTAAGCTGCGATTTCAGCAACGATAAGAACGGCTTGGATAGCATCTTTGTCACGTACGAATGGTTTGATGAGGTAACCGAAGCTTTCTTCGAAACCAAGCATGTAAGTGTGGTTGTGTTGTGTTTCAAATTCATGAATTTTTTCACCGATAAATTTGAAACCAGTCAAGACGTTAAACATAGTTGCGCCGTAGCTTTCAGCAATCTTAGTTACCAACTCAGTTGATACGATTGATTTACAAAGAGCTGCATTAGCTGGAAGGGTACCAGCTGTTTTGTGAGCTTCGAGGATATATTTGGCGATGATAGCACCAATTTGGTTACCTGAAAGGTTGAGGTAAGAACCATCTGGTTGGCGAATTTCAACACCAAGACGGTCTGCATCAGGGTCAGTTGCAACCAATACGTCGGCATCTACTTTACGACCGAGTTCTTCAGCAAGAGCAAAGGCTTCTTGGTTTTCTGGGTTTGGTGATTTGACAGTAGAGAAGTCAGCATCTGGAACAGCTTGAGCTTCAACGACTTGAACAGCATCAAATCCAGCTTGAGCAAGTGCACGACGTGCCAACATTTCACCTGTACCGTGAAGTGGTGTGTAGACAATCTTCATGTCACGACCGTATTCATTGATTAAGTCTTGGTTGATGTTAACGCCTTTAACTTCTTTCAAATATTCAGCGTCGACGTTTTCACCGATAACTTCAATCAAGCCGCTAGCTTTGCTTTCTTCAAGGTCAGCCAATTGCACAGTGAAAGGATTTTCGATAGCGCGGATGTAATCTGTCAAAGCATCGGCATCTGCAGGTGGCATTTGTCCACCGTCTTCACCATAAACCTTGTATCCATTAAATGGTGCAGGGTTGTGGCTAGCTGTTACCATGATACCAGCAAATGTGTGAAGATGACGTACTGCAAATGACAACTCAGGTGTTGGACGAAGGCTTTCAAATACATAAGATTTGATACCGTGCGCTGCCAAAACTTGTGCAGATTCAAATGCAAATTCTGGAGAGAAGTGACGGCTATCATAGGCAATAGCAACCCCACGTTTTTTAGCTTCCTCACCTTTTGAGTCGATTAATTGCGCCAAACCTTCAGTCGCTTGACGGACCACATAAATGTTGATACGGTTTGTACCAGCACCAATCAAACCACGCATACCAGCTGTACCGAATTCAAGGTTGGTATAGAAGGCATCTTCTTTGGTTTTTTCATCCATTGAGACCAACTCGTCACGAAGGTAAGTTGGTAATTCAGCAAAATCGAGCCATTTTTTATAATTTTCAGTGTAAGACATAGCATTCTCCTTTATATTCTTAATCGCTTACATTATAACAAATTTTTTCAGAAAATTCTAGCGATAATTGTAAATCTTTTTAAAAAGAAAATGGTATCTGAAATGTAAATGAAAATAAAAGAGCCAAGACATATCAGTCTCGACCTAACTAATTATTTTAATCTTTCAAGCGTTGGAACGGCTGCAGTTGTGACAAGAACTGTAGCAATGACTTCAATAAGAGAGTTTGTTGTCAAAATCAAAGCAAGAAAATGTTGAAAGCTGCCACCATAGATGTTGCCGAAGAAGATGTAAATTCCTAATAGAACAAAAATGGTATTGGTCATAGATCCGACAATAGCAGCTGTTACCAAACCAGTACGATTGTGTAGCCAGCAATAGACGAAGTAAGGAGTCACTCCAATTAAAATACGTGGAACCAGTGCAATAATGAGGGAATAGAGGTTTCCATGTGAGACAAAGGGACTAAAGAGGAAACTTGCTGGTGTCAAGACCAATGTATTCATGGTCACACTAAAGAGTCCCATTAGGAGTCCCAAAATGGCTCCAATCCTAGGTCCATAAATGACGGAAGCGATAACAACAGGAATATGAACCAAGGTCGGTTGAATCCCAGACGGAACAAATTCGAGAATGAAAGACGTCACAAAATGAATGGTGAGCATCACTGCAAAAAAGATGGCAATTCGTGCAATAGCGGTTGATTTTTTCATAAAAATTTTCCTTACGAGTTTGTAGAATAGTATCTGATTTTCAGCACTATCCATAGATTAAATAATTTACTTTTTCAATCGTAGAAGCATAGGAGTGATACTTACTGTCAAAAGTCCAGCAATAACCATTTCGGCAATCGAGTTGGTTGTAAAAATGGTTGCCATTAAGGTTTTGCCACCCTGTGAGTAGAAATTAGGAATTAAAAAGTAGATACCCAAGAGTACGAAAAAGGTATTTGTAAAGGCTCCAATGACTCCAGAAAGTGTCAAGCCTAAGCGGTTTTGAAGTATCTTGTAAACAAAATACGGTAAGATACCGATTAATACACGAGGAACAATAGCAATAACAGCAGATGCCCAAGTTCCACCTTCAACAAAGGGACTAAAAAGGTAGCTGCTCACTGTGTAGATCACTGTGTTACGGACGATACTCATAAGTCCCATGAAACCACCTAAATAGGCTCCAATTTTGGGGCCATAGACGATACTAGCAATAATCACTGGAATATGTGTTAGGGTTGGTTTGATGGGGAGTACAAAAGCAGCGAAAATAGTTTGACTGAGCACTTCAATGACCACCATTGTAGCTATCAAGAGTGCCAACTGCGCCGTTTGGTTTGCCTTACTTTTCTTATTCATCTTCATCTCCTATTGTTTGTAGAAAGTTAATTTATTAGCTTAGAGTCAATTGCTTCAAGAATGACATCAATATCAGCCAAAGCACCACGTCCCGTATCTCCACAGGCGAGTACACCAGACTTAGGAAGAATTTCTTGGTAGCCAAGGTCATGCAAAGTATCTAAATTTTTCCTAGTCAATGGATTGTCATACATTTTAGTATTCATTGCTGGTGAAATTAGTTTTGGGGTGGTGCTGGGTAGTGCTAAAGCAGTAGCAGTCAGCATGTTATCAGCCATCCCGTTAGCTAACTTAGCAATAGTATTGGCTGAAGCTGGAGCAACAATAAAGAGGTCAGCTTCCTTACCTAGGTCAATATGATTGATACGGTCAGCTAATTTTTCCTCCATGACATCAGTGTGAACAGGGTTCTTCGAGAGAACTTGAAGTGTCAGAGGGGTGATAAAGGCTTGAGCAGCTTCAGTCATAATGACGTTAACGTCATAGCTTTTTTTCTTTAATCTGCTTGTTAAATCAGCTGCTTTATAGGCAGAAATTGATCCTGACACAGCCAGAATGATACGTTTAGTCATGACATATCCTTTCATATAAGGCTTGAGCAATCTCAGATTTTGTTGACACTTTCTCTTGACTTTGTTCATCAACCAGATAAGCGATATGTTGATTAGCTGAAATGTCACTTAAATCATTTGCTACAATCAGGTCAGCCTGATTACGTTTAAGACTGGTACGAGCAACCTCAAAAAGTTCCTCCTTGCTGACATTTACGAGAAGTTTGAAACCAACTAATAGAATATTGGGATTCCATTGTTTGATAAGACTAATAATCTTTGGTGTCTTCTTGAGAAAAAGAACCTGATAATCTGAAGCGGATGAAATTTTACTTTCAGAGTTAGACTTGTTTAGAAACTCTGTAAAGTCCTCACTATTTTCCAACTCATTAAAATTAGTCATATAAACAGGGGTGTAGTCTGAGACTGCCATGCTATGGATGAGAACGTCGTGTTCTTTAACGAGAGGTTCCATGGTTTCAAGAAGACTCTCTACGTTGGTAATTTCAGTAATCTTTAGATTTTCTTTTGGTTCTGGTTTAACCGCAGCTTTGGTTGTTACTAAGGTTACTTGGTGACCTTTAGCTAAAAATAATTCAGCGATTTTTTTACCAAGGTGTCCTGTTGAATGGTTTGTGATTCCTCGTACGGAATCAATTTTTTCAGTAGTACCACCCGATGTAATCAATATTTTCATAGTAGTATTGTACTAAAAATCGGTGTTTTTGTAAATAAAAGTAAGTATTCTTGGATGTTTACCATATAAAATAAAGTTATAACAATCCATAATTTTTTAAAAACCGAACAATAAAAACTATTCACTTAAAAATAATGCGTTTTTTCTATCTATTTGTTATAATAGAAGCTAAGAAAAATATAGAGGAGTGTCTCATGAAATCAGATATCGAAATTGCTCAAAGTGTAGAATTAAAACCAATCACAGAAGTAGTTGAAAAAGTTGGAATCGGCTTTGACGATTTGGAACTCTACGGAAAATACAAGGCAAAATTGTCTTTTGATAAAATCAATGCAGTCAAAGATAATAAACCAGGAAAATTGATTTTGGTTACAGCTATTAACCCAACACCAGCAGGTGAGGGTAAATCAACCATGTCAATCGGTCTTGCAGATGCTCTTAATAAAATCGGTAAGAAAACCATGATTGCCCTTCGTGAACCATCTCTTGGTCCAGTTATGGGTATCAAAGGTGGTGCTGCTGGTGGTGGTTACGCTCAAGTGCTTCCTATGGAAGATATTAACCTCCACTTCACAGGTGATATGCATGCTATCACTACAGCCAATAACGCCTTATCAGCACTTCTTGACAATCATATTCACCAAGGAAATGCACTTGGCATTGACCAACGCCGTATTATTTGGAAACGTGTCGTTGATCTTAATGACCGTGCTCTTCGTCATGTAACAGTTGGTCTTGGTGGACCGCTTAATGGTATTCCACGTGAAGATGGTTTTGATATTACTGTTGCTTCTGAAATCATGGCGATTCTTTGCTTGGCTACGGATATTAAAGATCTTAAAGAACGCTTGGCAAACATTGTAGTTGCTTACCGTTATGACCGTACGCCTGTTTATGTACGTGACCTTGAAATTGAAGGGGCATTGACTCTTATTCTTAAAGATGCCATCAAACCTAACTTAGTTCAAACGATTTATGGTACACCTGCCTTTGTTCACGGTGGTCCATTTGCCAATATTGCTCATGGATGTAACTCAGTTCTTGCAACATCTACAGCGCTTCGCTTGGCCGACTATACAATTACTGAAGCTGGTTTTGGTGCGGATCTTGGTGCTGAAAAATTCCTTGATATTAAAACGCCAAACCTTCCAACGACACCTGATGCCGTTGTTATCGTTGCTACCCTTCGTGCCCTTAAGATGCATGGTGGTGTCGCTAAAACTGACCTTTCTGAAGAAAACGTTCAAGCCGTTCGTGATGGTTTTGCTAACTTGAAACGCCACGTTGAAAATGTTCGTAAATTCGGAATTCCAGCTGTTGTTGCTATTAACGAGTTTGTTGCTGACACAGAAGCTGAGATTGCAGCCCTCAAAGAACTTTGTGCAGAAATCAATGTTCCTGTTGAATTGGCTAGTATTTGGGCTAATGGAGCTGATGGTGGTATTGACCTTGCTAATGCAGTAGTAGATGCTGTTGAAAATGGCAATGCTGATTACAAACGTCTCTATTCGGATGATGACAGCTTGGAAGAAAAGATTACTAAGATTGTTACTGAAATCTATGGTGGTAAATCAGTTGTATTTGAGAAAAAAGCTAAAACCCAACTCAAACAATTTGCAGAATTTGGTTGGGACAAATTGCCAGTATGTATGGCTAAAACACAATACAGCTTCTCTGATAATCAATTCTTACTTGGGGCTCCAGAAGGCTTCGATATCACGATTCGTGAGTTCATTCCTAAGACTGGTGCCGGCTTTATCGTAGCTCTTACAGGTAATGTCATGACCATGCCTGGTTTGCCAAAAGCCCCAGCAGCCCTCAAGATGGATGTTGCTGAAGACGGAACAGCGATTGGTTTGTTCTAATAACAAATATTTCTTGGAAACAGTGCCAGTTGGTGCTGTTTTTTTGCTCTATTTATGAAAAACTTAAGGAAGATAAGATAAACTGAGTCTTAACGAAAGAAAATAAAGCACTAGAAGATTAAGTGTATTTTCGATATAATGGGAAGACTTAGAGAGATATATGACTAGGTTTTGCACCTAGTAAGGGAGATAACTATGATTAAAATATTACTAGTTGAAGATGATTTGAGTTTGTCAAACTCAGTTTTTGATTTTTTAGATGACTTCGCTGATGTTATGCAAGTTTTTGATGGCGATGAAGGCCTTTATGAGGCTGAAAGTGGGGTTTATGATTTAATTCTTTTAGACCTTATGTTACCTGAAAAAGACGGTTTTACGGTCTTGAAAGAGTTACGTGAAAAAGGAGTCACAACACCTGTTCTCATTATGACTGCTAAGGAAAGTCTTGATGATAAGGGGCACGGTTTTGAGCTTGGCGCTGATGATTACCTTACCAAACCTTTCTATTTGGAAGAGCTAAAAATGCGTATTCAAGCACTTTTGAAACGCTCTGGTAAATTTGACCAAAACACCCTCTCTTTTGGGGATGTCCGTGTTAATCTTTCTACGAATTCAACTTTCGTGGGAGACAAAGAAGTGGAACTTCTAGGTAAAGAGTTTGATTTGCTGGTTTACTTCCTACAAAATCAAAATGTCATCCTACCTAAGTCACAAATTTTTGACCGTCTCTGGGGATTTGATAGTGATACTACCGTCTCTGTTGTTGAGGTTTATGTTTCAAAAATTCGTAAGAAATTGAAGGGGACTGACTTTGCGACTAACCTTCAAACTTTGAGAAGCGTGGGGTATATTTTGAAGAATGCTGACTAAGTTTTTCAATTATCTCTTAAGGAGAATCAAGTCAGACGGTTTTAAGACTTTTATCCATTTCTTTGCGACTTTTTCTGGTATTTTCCTCATCATGACTGTCATGATATTGCAAATTTTGAGTTATGGTGTTTACTCTAATGTCGATTCTAGTTTAAAAATTGCAGCAACCAAATCAAATTCTTATTTGGAAATGGAAATGTTGAAACGAGAACTCTTTGTGGCTTCTGAGGTAGATCAAAACAATACGACGACTATATATCAGGCATATGATACCAAAGGGTCGTCAGAGCCACCTAAATCTAGTGATAGCAACCAAGAATCTAAACCAAAAAAATCCAAGATGGAAGATGCTCCTCATGATTTATCTGTTGCAGCTAATACAAGCGTTCTTGTTCTTGATAAGAATGGCAAGGTCTTAAACGCTTTTGATAAATTTTCTAGCTTAACCAACCTCTCAATAGATAGAAGTAACCTTGATATTATTAGTCAAGGCAGTGCTCAGAACTACTTTAATCAAACGGAAAAGTATCGTTTGATTACTGAAAAGGTAGATAATAGACTATATCCTAATGCTAAGTATGTTGTTATTGCAATTAACACGACTCAGTTGGAGGAAGCGACTGAACGTTACGTTAAGCTAATCATCATTATGATGAGTTTCTTCTGGCTGTTGTCTGTAGCAGCAAGTATGTATCTGGCCAAATGGTCAAGACGTCCTATCCAAGAAAGTTTGGAAAAGCAGAAGGCCTTTGTTGAAAATGCTAGTCACGAGTTAAGAACGCCTCTTGCAGTCATTCAAAACCGTCTTGAAGTTCTTTTCCGTAAGCCAGAGAGTACAATTTTAGACAATTCGGAGAATATTGCATCAAGTCTAGATGAAGTACGTAATATGCGTCTTTTGACAACAAATCTTTTGAATTTGGCCCGTCGTGATGATGGAATTAAGCCAGAGATTGAAACGATAGATCCAGCTTTCTTTGATACTGTTTTTGCTAATTATGCGATGATTGCTGAAGAAAGTGAGAAGGGCTTTACTGCTCGAAATCAAGTTATTCGTCCTATTCAGACTGATAAAACCTTGTTGAAACAGTTGATGACGATTTTATTTGACAATGCTGTTAAATATACGGAAGATGATGGACAGGTGACCTTTACCGTTCGCACAAATGATCGTCATCTTTATATCTCTGTTGCGGATAATGGTCCTGGTATCTCAGATGCAGATAAGAAAAAAATCTTCGATCGATTTTATCGGGTGGACAAGGCCAGAACCAGACAAAAAGGTGGCTTTGGACTAGGCTTATCCTTAGCACAACAAATTGTAGTTGCACTTAAGGGAACGATTACTGTGAAGGATAATCAACCTAAAGGGACTATTTTTGAAGTTAAAATTACTGGAGTATAATTGCATGAAGAAAACCCCTGCTAGCATAAAAGCTAGCAGGGGTTGTTGTTTTTTATGATTTCTAGGCACTAAAAAAACTCCTTATGGAGCTTTAGATTAGTTAGCCAATTTAGCTGCAAGACGTGATTTATCGCGGCTTGCTTTGTTTTTATGAATCAAACCTTTTGAAGCGGCTTTATCGATGCTTGCTGATGCAGCGCGGAAAGCTTCTTCAGTTGGGTTAGCGTTGAATGCTTTAATAGCAGTACGCAAAGCTGATTTTTGAGCTGAGTTTTTTTCGTTTTGTTTAACGTTAAGTTCAGCGCGTTTGATAGCTGATTTAATATTTGCCAATGTTTTCACCTCCAAATTTATCTAACTATCTTATTATACGTTATTTTAGGTCCCTTGGCAAGCTTTTTCTATTTTTTTAAATGAATGAGGTCAATTTTGTGATTGTCACCTTTATGAAGAATGAGTTCAGCACGGTTACGTGTAGGTTCGATATAATTTTCCAAATTAACCAAGTTTATATCTCGCCAGGTCTTTTGTGCTAGAGCTAAAGCGTCTTCTTTTCTGATTTTGGTGAAACGATGGTAATAGTTTTTTTCATCATTCTTTGCGAGATCCAAAAGGGTTTGGAAGCGCTCAAGGTACCAAGTTTCAATATTATCGACACCAGCATCAATATAAAGGGAAAAGTCAAAGTAGTCTGTCATATAGAGACGTTGGTTGAGAGGGTTTTGGAAAACATTGATTCCTTCGACGATTAAAAAATTAGGTTGCTTAATCTCTTGTGTTAGCCCTGGTACAATATCGTAGATCTCATGAGAATAGACAGGAATTTCGACATCCCCACCATTTTTTATAATGTCTAAAAAATTGAGCAGTAATGGCATATCATAAGATTCGGGGAAACCTTTACGATCAAGGATTCCCTTGTCAATTAAAACTTGGTTAGGATAGAGAAAGCCATCAGTTGTGACGAGTTCGACCTTAGATTGCGGAAAAGTCCTTTGCAACAAGAGTTGGAGCAAACGACTGGTGGTTGATTTGCCGACAGCAACCGAACCCGAAACACCAATAATAAATGGACGGTTAGTCTGAGTTTTTTGCAAAAAAATACTTTTCGAGAAGGTTAAATCGTTGGCAGTTTTTTGGTAAATGCGAATGAGATTGATAAGGGGGAGATAAATATCACTGACTTCCTGAACATCGATCTTATCGTTTAGGCTTCGAATGGAATCAAGTTCTTCAGCAGTCAAGGGAGCGTTAGCCTCTTGGTGGAGACGTTGCCATTCTTTGCGAGAAATCGTCTCAAAATTGATAAATTCATTTAGCATAAGTCTCATTATAGCAGAAAAAGCAAGAAAATGTAAGCCCTATCATATAACTAGCGTTAGGATTCTATTTCTGATAAAATAGAAAAAAACTACAATTAGAAGGACACATTATGTCAAAAATGTACTATGCTGAGACGCCAGATGCGGCTCACGATATTCATGATTTAAAGGTAAATTTGCTAGGGGAAAGTTTCCAGTTTTATACGGATGCTGGGGTTTTTTCAAAAAAGATGATTGATTTCGGAAGTCAAGTGCTCTTAAATTCACTGGATTTAGAGGATGGAAAAACACTTCTGGATGTGGGATGTGGTTATGGACCACTTGGGATTAGTCTAGCCAAAGTTCAAGGTGTCAAAGTCACTATGATTGACATCAATAGTAGGGCGATTGATTTGGCTAAACAAAACGCCGAACGAAACAAGGTTGACGCAGATATTTTCCAATCTAATATCTATGAAAGTGTTACTGGAAAATTCGATTATGTTATTTCGAATCCACCTATTCGTGCCGGTAAGAAGGTTGTTCATCAAGTGATTGAAGAAGCTTATAATCATCTTAATCAAGGTGGTACTTTGACTATTGTCATTCAGAAAAAACAAGGAGCTCCTTCAGCAAAGGCTAAGATGGAAGATGTTTTTGGTAATGCTGAAGTGGTAAAAAAAGATAAGGGATATTATATCCTGAGAAGTGAGAAAATATGAGAACAGTTGATTTAATCGAGAAGAAAAGAGATGGTGGAGAATTAAGCACTGAGGAGATTACCTATCTCATCAATGGCTACGTCTCTGGTGCTATTCCAGACTATCAAATAGCCGCCTTAGCGATGGCTATTTACTATCAGGGTATGTCTATTCGTGAAATCCATGATTTAACCACGGAAATGGTGGTTTCTGGTGAGCAGTATGATTTGTCAGAGATTCCAGGAATTAAGGTTGATAAGCATTCGACCGGTGGTGTTGGTGACAAGGTCACTATTATTCTCATGCCACTTGTAGCGAGTTTTGGTGTACCGGTTGCTAAGATGAGTGGTCGTGGTCTGGGTCATACGGGAGGTACCATTGATAAGTTAGAGTCTATCAAGGGTTATCAGGTTGAGCGTACCAAGGAAGAATTTATTGAGCAGGTTAAAGCAATTGGTATTTCACTGATTGGTCAGTCAGAACACCTCGTTAAGGCTGATAAGTTGCTTTATGCTCTTCGTGATGTGACTGCTACGGTTGATTCCATTCCTCTTATCGCAAGTTCTGTCATGTCTAAAAAAATTGCAGCAGGTGCGGATAAGATTTTACTGGATGTTACCGTTGGTCAAGGTGCTTTCATGAAAAATATGTCCGATGCCGAAAAGTTGTCTGAGACCATGGTGGCATTAGGTCGTGAAGTCAATCGTGAAACAATTGCTGTTATTACTGATATGAGTCAGCCTCTAGGCAAGGCCATAGGTAACCGTTTGGAAATAACCGAAGCCCTTGAAATTATGCAAGGTAAGGGGCGTGAAGATATTACTGATTTTATCTGTGAATTGGCTGAGATATTATTGACATTAGCCCAAGTTGACGTTAGCCAAGAAGATATTCGTCACCATTTAGTCGGAGGACAAGCCCTTGCTAAGTTTGAAGAGCTTATCCAAGCTCAAGGGGGAGATTTGCAAGATCTTTATCGCCAAAGTAGTGCCCCAGTTGTGACTGAGATTTTTGCAGATGAAGCTGGCTATATTGAAGAACTACCAGCGATGGCTTTCGGGAAATTTGCTATGCAATTAGGTGCCGGTCGTGCTACAAAAACGGATAGTCTTAATTACGAAACTGGAATTGTTTTTGAAAAGAAAGTCGGTGATTCTGTGGTTCAAGGAGACCTTGTTGCTAAGGTTTATAGTCAAGAAAATTTAAATAAAAAATTGCTGACTGAATTCAAAAAAAATGTTATTATTGATAAAGTGTGTAAAAAACCGACAGAAATATTAAAAATCATTTCCTAGGTCTTCATCTAAACTTAATTAAGGAGCTTATTTATGCCTGTTAATAGCTATATTGACCATACTTTATTAAAAGCAGATGCTAATGAAGAACAGATTCATGCCTTAATTGATGAGGCTAAGGGATATCAATTTGCAAGTGTTTGCGTCAATCCAACATGGGTGAAGACTGCTGCCAACTTTCTTAAAGATAGTTCAGTTAAGGTTTGTACGGTAATAGGATTTCCGCTTGGAGCATCAACATCTACGGTCAAGGCCTTTGAGGCTAAAGATGCTATTGCTAACGGGGCTGATGAGATTGATATGGTTATCAATATCGGTGCTCTTAAGTCTGGCAATTTTAAATTAGTTGAAGATGACATTAAAGCTGTGGTAGAGTCTAGCGGTACAAAGCTTGTTAAGGTTATTATTGAAACTTGTCTTTTAACAGATGACGAAAAGGTTAAGGCATGTCAATTAGCTAAGAGTGCTGGTGCTGACTTTGTTAAGACCTCTACAGGGTTTTCTACCGGTGGTGCTACTATTGAAGACATTGCGCTCATGCGTAAGACTGTTGGTCCTGACATGGGTGTTAAGGCATCAGGTGGGGCTCGTACACTTGAAGCAGCACAAGCCTTTATCAAAGCTGGTGCTACCCGTATTGGAACGTCATCAGGTGTTGCTATTATGAAAGGGCAAGAAAGTCATGAATGCTACTAAAATAGCTCAGGTGATAGAAGCAGCTCTTTTAGCAGCAGAAAACGCCTATGTTCCCTACTCTCAGTTTAGAGTTGGAGCAGCATTGCTAACCAAAGAGGGAAAAGTTTTTCAAGGGTGTAATATTGAAAATGCATCATTTGGTTTAACCAACTGTGCAGAAAGAACAGCTATTTTTAAGGCCGTTTCTGAAGGACATCGGGATTTTACGTGTCTAGCGGTATATGGAGATACAAAAGATCCTATCTCACCCTGTGGAGCTTGTCGTCAAGTGATGGTGGAATTTTTTAAATCAGATTCTAAAGTGATTCTTATCGCTGAAGATAAATCGACAGTCGAGATGACAGTCGGAGAGTTGTTACCATACTCTTTTACAGACTTACAATAGTCTGAATTATTTTATTCTTTATTAAGCAAGTTATCTTGCAAGTTATAGGAGGAGTGTTCAAGATGAAATTGAACAAGAAAATTATCGGACTTGGCCTTGTTGCTGTAGCGGCACTTGGTCTTGCAGCTTGTGCTCGTGGTGGACGAGGTGGCTCAGCAGCTGATTCGAAAGTTAAAGCTGCAATTGTTACAGATACTGGTGGTGTTGATGATAAATCATTTAACCAATCAGCATGGGAAGGTCTTCAAGCTTGGGGGAAAGCTAACAAACTTGAAAAAGATTCAGGTTTCACTTATTTCCAATCAAACTCAGAGTCTGATTTTGCAACAAACATGTCATCAGCTGTAGACCAAAACTACAATCTTATCTTTGGTGTTGGTTTTGCACTTCACGATGCTGTTTCAGAATCAGCTAAAGATAACAAGAAAATTAATTACGTTATCATCGATGACGTGGTTAAAGACCAAAAGAACGTTGAAAGCGTATTGTTTGCCGATAACGAAGGAGCTTACCTTGCAGGTATTGCCGCAGCAATGCAATCAAAAACAAACAAAGTTGGTTTTATCGGTGGTCAAACATCTGACACAATTACACGTTTCGAAGCTGGTTTCACTGCAGGAGCTAAATCTGTAAAACCTGATATTGACGTTCAAGTTCAATACGCTGAGTCATTTTCTGATGCGGCTAAAGGTTCAACTATTGCTTCAACAATGTACGCTTCTGGCGTAGACGTTATCTATCAAGCAGCTGGTGGAACTGGTACAGGTGTCTTCACAGCAGCTAAGGATGTTAACGAAAAACTTAGCGCTGATAGCGATAAGAAAGTTTGGGTAATCGGTGTTGACCGTGACCAATCAGCAGAAGGTAACTATACATCTTCAGACAAGAAGAAATCTAACTTCGTCTTGACTTCAACAATCAAACAAGTTGGTACAGTCGTTAAAGACATTGCCAACGCTCAAGTTAAAGGCAAAAAATTTGAAGGTGGTACTACTAAGACTTATGGTATCAAAGATGGTGGTGTCGACATCGTAACATCTAATCTCCCTTCAGATATCAAAGATGCAGTCGTAAAAGCTAAAGATCAAATCAAGAATGGTGAATTGAAACCAACTGATGGTCTTAGCAAATAATAAGTTAAGTACACTTACTTAGACTTTAAACTGGGACAATTTTTGTCTCAGCAAAGGGAAGCAGTCTATGATTTCCTTTGCTGATATAATAATTATTCTTGAGAGGAGATTGTATGACAAAGCCAAATGTCATTGAGATGCACGATATTACCAAAAAATTTGGTGAATTTGTCGCAAATGATCACATCAATCTTGATGTGAGACCAGGAGAAATCCATGCCCTCCTCGGTGAAAATGGTGCGGGTAAGTCAACCTTGATGAATATGCTTGCAGGCCTTCTACAACCTACAAGTGGAACAATCAAAGTAAATGGACAAGCCGTGACGATTGATTCACCGTCTAAAGCAACGAAATTGGGGATTGGGATGGTTCACCAGCACTTTATGTTGGTTGAAGCTTTTACAGTTGCTGAAAACATCATTTTAGGTAGTGAAGTGACCAAAGCCGGTGGTGTTCTTGATATGAAGAAGGCTGTAAAGGAAATTACGGAATTGTCTCAACGATATGGTTTGGCGGTTGATCCTTCCGCTAAGATTGCAGACATCTCTGTTGGTGCCCAACAACGTGTTGAAATCCTCAAAACCTTGTACCGTGGAGCTGATATTTTGATTTTCGATGAGCCCACAGCTGTTTTGACACCTTCTGAAATAACGGAACTTCTAAACATCATGAAAACCCTGGTTAAGGAAGGTAAGTCTATTATCCTTATCACCCATAAGTTGGATGAGATTCGTGCTGTTTCTGATCGTGTTACGGTTATTAGACGTGGTAAGTCAATTGATACAGTAACTATCGAAGGTTCTACAAACGCTGATTTGGCTGAAATGATGGTTGGTCGTCATGTTTCCTTCAAGACAGAAAAAATTCCTTCAAATCCTAAAGAAGTGGTTCTTTCTATTAAGAATTTGGTGGTTAATGAAAATCGAGGCATTCCAGCTGTAAAAAACTTATCTTTAGATGTGCGTGCTGGTGAGATAATTGGTATCGCTGGTATTGATGGCAATGGTCAGACAGAACTTGTCCAAGCGATTACGGGACTTCGTAAAGTTAAATCTGGTGACATCACTATTAAGGGTGAATCTATCATTCATAAGACCACACGTCAGATTACAGAGCTAAGTGTCGGTCATATTCCTGAAGATCGTCATCGTGATGGTATGATTCTTGAGATGACAGTTGCTGAAAATATTGCTCTCCAAACTTATTACAAGGAGCCTAATTCTAAGAACGGTATTTTGAATTATAATGTCATAAACGCAAAAGCTCGTGAATTGATGAAAGAATTTGATGTTCGTGGTGCTGGAGAATTAATTGCTGGTGGTGATTTGTCAGGTGGTAACCAACAAAAAGCAGTTATCGCTCGTGAAATTGACCGTAATCCGGATCTCCTTATTGTCAGTCAACCAACTCGTGGTCTTGATGTTGGTGCCATTGAGTACATCCGTAAACGTATTATTGCAGAACGTGATAAAGGGAAGGCTGTCATTGTTGTCAGCTTTGAATTGGATGAAATTCTTGATATGTCAGACCAAATTGCCGTTATCTATGATGGTGCAATTCAAGGTATCTTAGACCCTGCTGAAACCAATAAGCAAGATCTTGGTATTCTTATGGCTGGTGGACAATTGAATAAGGAGGAAGCAAATGTCTAAAAAAACACAAAATTGGGCAGTTCCACTAATTGCTGTCCTCTTGGGAATGTTAGTTGGTGCCATTTTGATGTTAATCTTTGGTTACGATCCATTCTGGGCTTACTACGATCTTTTCTCAACGGCCTTTGGCTCTTTAAAAAATATTGGTGAAATTCTGCGTGCCATGAGTCCATTGATTCTGATTGCACTTGGTTTCTCTGTGGCATCTAAGGCGGGATTTTTCAACGTTGGTTTGCCAGGACAGGCTTTAGCTGGTTGGACTTCTGCCGTATGGTTTGCACTATCCTTCCCTGAGTTACCTAAGGTTGTTTCTATTGTTTGTACTGTTATCATTGGTCTAGTTGCCGGTGGTATTGCTGGTGCCATTCCAGGTATTCTACGTGCCTACCTAGGAACTAGTGAAGTTATCGTCACCATCATGATGAACTACATCATTTTGTATGTTGCTAACAACATTGTTCGTTTTGGTTTTACAGCTGATATGTTGCGTTCATCTGAAGCTTCTAACAAGGTGGTAGCTTCCGCAAGTTACCAAACAGATTTCCTATCTTCACTAACGGATGGGTCACGTTTCAATATTGGCTTCTTTCTTGCTATCGCAGCTGTATTCCTAGTTTGGTTCATGCTCAAAAAAACAACGACAGGGTTTGAAATTACAGCAGTTGGTCTTAACCCACATGCGTCTGAGTATGCCGGAATGTCATCAAAACGTGTTATTATCATGTCTATGATTATTTCAGGTGCACTCTGTGGCCTTGGAGGAACAGTTGAAGGACTTGGAACTTTCCAAAATGCCTTTGTCCAAAATTCTTCATTGGCTATCGGTTGGAATGGTATGGCCGTTGCCCTCTTAGCAACAAATTCACCTATTGGTATTCCATTTGCGGCTCTTCTTTATGGTGTCTTGTCTGTTGGAAAGACTGGTATGATTGGTGTACCATCAGAAATTATTGATGTTGTGTCAGCCTTGATTATCTTCTTCGTTGGTGCCAACTATATTATTAAATATTGGATTCGCCCTCGTCATAAAACAGTGAAAGCTAAAGGAGGACAAAACTAATATGGACTTTATTACAATCTTAGCCTTAATCGTTGCCTCTATGCTGAAGTATTCAGCGCCACTGATTTTCACAAGTATCGGTGGTACTTTCTCTGAACGAGGTGGTATCGTAAACGTCGGCCTTGAAGGAATCATGGTAATCGGTGCCTTTGCAGGTGTTCTCTTTAACTTAAATTTTGCGGATAGTTTTGGCAATGCAACACCTTGGATTGCGGCCTTGGTAGCAGGACTTATTGGGCTTCTTTATTCCTTGCTTCACGCTGTTGCGACAATTAACTTCCGTGCGGACCATGTTGTCTCTGGTACAGTGTTGAACCTTATTGCACCTTCTTTGGCAGTCTTTTTAACACGTGTTCTCTTTGGTGCAGGTCAAACACCAGCTATCAGTCATAACTTTAAAACTGTATCTTTCCCAATCTTGAGTCACATTCCTCTTTTGGGTAAGATTTTCTTCACGAATGTTTCCTTGATTGCTTATGCAGCCATCTTGGTTTCGGTAGCATCATGGTGGCTTATCTTTAAGACTCGCTTTGGTTTGCGTCTTCGTTCAGTCGGAGAACACCCACAGGCAGCAGATACACTTGGGATTAACGTCTACCGTATGCGTTACTATGGCGTTATGATTTCAGGTTTCCTTGGTGGTGTTGGTGGTGCGGTTTATGCACAATCAATCTCTAACAACTTTGCCATTACAACGATTGCAGGTCCTGGTTTCATCGCCTTGGCTGCCATGATTTTCGGTCGTTGGAGCCCAATTGGTGCTATGCTCTCAAGTTTGTTCTTTGGATTGTCACAATCATTGGCAATCATTGGAAAACAGTTGCCTTTTATTTCACATGTACCAAACGTCTATTTGCAAATTGCACCATATATCTTGACAATTATTGTTTTGGCTGCATTCTTCGGTAAAGCCGTTGCACCTAAAGCAGATGGTGTTAACTATATTAAATCTAAATAAGCTCGCTAAAGAGTCTCAGATGAGAAGGCCTAAGGGTCTTCTTTTTCTATACTCAAAAAGCCCAACATTGCCAAAGTGAGAACGGCAGTGATGAGCCTATCTTTTTATGAAAAATGTGGGTTAAAGACTTTTTCGTGACCGATAGTGGTGTCCCATCCATGACCTGGGAAAACGCGATAGTGATTAGGAAGAGTGAAGAGTTGCTTTTGAATGCTAGAGAGTAACTGGTCGTGGTTACCTGTTGGAAGGTCCCATCGCCCAACTGTTTCTTTAAAGAGGGCGTCACCAGAAAAAATAGTCTCTTCCTTGTCAAAGATAAAGGAAACACCGCCAATAGAATGTCCAGGAGTTGGAACAACTTTAAAATAAAAGTCGCTAATGTTATAGTCCTTGGTGAAATCAAAGTAGTAGTCAGCAGGATTGACAATCACATCCTCCATATCATCATGACGTGGAAGACCAGATAAATTATCAACAGGATTCATCAACCAGTCTTTTTCAGCCTCAGCGACATAAACAGGAGGATGCTTATGCGCTTGACGGATAGCTTCAACACTCATAATGTGATCGTAATGCGTGTGGGTCAAAAGGATAGCTGCGATGGGTTTGGAAATAACTTCAAGCTCTGTCAAGATTTTAGAAGTATCACTTCCTGGATCAATGACTAAACAAGCTGTATCGTTTTCTAAAATATAGGTATTCTCCTGAGCAACAGGGTTTAAAATTCGTTTTATTTTCATAGGACTAGTGTAACACGATTTTTAGGCTTTTTCCATTGTTGGAATAAAGACTTTGTCTTTTTTTGGTGTTTTGGATATGCTATAATAAGGTCACTATGAGTGAAAAAAACACCAATAAATATGCCATTGTTGATTTGGAAGCAACATCTGCCTCGTCAATGGCTAGTATTATACAGGTGGGAATTGTCATCATGCAAAATGGTCAGGTGATTGACGAATTTGCAAGTGATGTGAACCCGCACCAAAAACTCGATGATCATATTATTCATTTGACGGGTATTACAGATCAGCAGTTAGCTCAGGCACCAGATTTCTCAGAAATCGCTCGCACGATTTTTGACTTAATTGAAGATTGTATTTTTGTTGCCCATAATGTCAAATTTGATGCCAACCTACTCTCAGAAGCTCTTTTCATGGAGGGCTATGAATTAAGGACACCCCGTGTTGATACAGTTGAGTTGGCTCAGGTTTTTTATCCGACATTGGAACACTATAAACTCTCTCATTTATCTAAGGTCTTAAATCTTGACTTAGCTCAAGCCCATACTGCTATTGAGGATGCAAGGGCTACAGGTCAACTTCTTTTTCATTTAATGGATAAAATAGCTAGTTTACCTAGACAAACCATTGATTTACTCTTGACCTTTTCTGATAATTTGCTTTTTGAGTCTGAGTTAGTCATTCGTGATGCCATAAGAGGACAAAAGCATGAACTTGCGAAAGAGTATATCATGCTTGAGGAGTCTGGTATTGTCCTTCGAAAGCCATTGACTTATAAGAACGAACGCAAATTATCTCAAGATTTTGAAACCAATATTGCACTCCTAGGTTTGGAAACAAGACATAAGCAAGAAAAATTTGCTGAGGCGGTCAGAAAAGAACTGGATAATACTGACATTTCCATGATTCAAGCTCAGACAGGAATTGGGAAAACATATGGCTATCTTCTTCCCATTTTGGCACAAGCAAATGTAGATAAAGTCGTTGTAGCTGTTCCGACCAAGCTTCTTCAGAATCAAATTATGAGTCAAGAAGCTAAAAGTTTAGCTGAAATCTTTAATATTAATTTTCACAGCCTTAAGGGACCGCAGAATTATATTAAGTTGGATGCCTTTTATCAAACCTTACTACGTCAGGATAGTAATCGTTTGGTCAATCGCTATAAGATGCAACTTTTGGTTTGGTTGACAGAGACGGAGACTGGTGATCTTGACGAGATAAGACAGAAGCAACGCTACATGGCTTATTTTGATGAGATTAAACATGATGGTAAGTTAAAGGCAGATAGTCTTTTTAGGGATTACGATTTTTGGCAACAGTCCTATCAAAAGGCTCAAGAGGCTAAAGTTGTTGTCACTAATCATGCCTATCTCTTAACCCGTATGGAGGATGACCATGATTTTGTCAGAGGGAAAACGCTTGTCATTGATGAGGGGCAAAAGATGGTTCTGGCTTTAGAACAATTTTCTCGTTACCAAGTGAATTTAACAAGTCTTTTGCAACAGATCCATCGTATTCTTGATCATGGTAACCCATCCTTACTGCAACAGCGTTTACTTGAAAATTTGCAGTTTGAAATTAGTCATTTGATTCAGGAACACCAACAATTCCCACAAAAACAGTATAATCGTCAGCAATTAGATTGTTTGCTTCAGACCATAACTGAACTTGAAGGGGAAAGCGGTTTGGTGGAAATGTTATCTCCATTGCAAACACCCCTTTACAGCCATTTTTGGCTTGAAACTGACTACTATCAGGAACATCGGGTGTCTTATCTAAAGGCTTCACGTCAGGAACTTTTGAAACTGTCTGCCTATCTTCCGAGTGCTCAGAAGGTGTTGATTGTCTCAGCAACCATTGATATTGGTCCTGAAGTTGATGTGGCAGATTTATTAGGGCTAAATCAGGTGCATAAGGTTAGTCTTCCAATGGACAACCTTCTCAGTCAGGCAATTTGGATTGATCAAAGCATGCCTATGATTGGTGTTGTATCTGAAGAAGACTATGATAAAGCTGTCGCAAAACGTCTTCAGAAGTTGACTAAAACGGAATATCCTATATTAGTCTTATTCACATCTCGAAAAAGCATGTTAGCTGTCTCAGATTTGCTGGATTTACAGGAAGTACATCACCTCACTCAAGAAAAGAACGGTACGGCTTTTAACGTCAAAAAACGTTTTGATAGAGGTGAGACTAATATGCTTCTTGGAATGGGTTCTTTCTGGGAAGGTGTTGATTTTGCTCAACAAGATAGGGTTATTGAGGTCATCGCACGTCTTCCATTTGACAATCCTAAAGATCCATTCTATCAAAAATTGGAGTCGTGGTTTTCTAAACAAGGAAAGCATACTTTTAATAGCTACAGTCTTCCTATGACAATTTTGCGTTTTAAACAGGCTATTGGGCGTTCGCAAAGACGTCCGGATCAGCGTTCAGCTATACTTCTTTTAGACAACCGCCCCCTAGTCAAGAGCTATGGGAAGCTATTTTTGAAAGAAGTATCTCAAGAGATTTCGCTTGAACGAACTAAATTTAAGATATTCAATGAAGATATCCAGACATTTCTGCAAAAGGAAAGTTAGCTATATAATATCAATCAAATTTTAAGATGAAAGAGTTTCTCAGACCTAAAAAGATGACGTTAAATATCCATTACTAGCGACATAGCTATGTAAAGATTTATCATTTTCTGATATAATAATTTCAGAAACTTTTTTAGGAGAAATTATGCGTAAACAACGATCAGCTTTGGCGAAAAAGCAACAGATTATTTTGGGAATAATTACAATCGTTGCGACCTTAATTGCCTCTATGACAGCTTTACTGATTGTAGCGACAAAGCCCTATATTGATGCTGAAAAGCAAGTGATTGCCATAGCTGAGAGTAAGGCGGATATTAGGACTGTTTCTGAATTTGATATCTACCATGGTCTGGAGACTTATTATGGTCTTCTTGGTAAAACGAGTAAAGGTGAAAAGCTTGCCCTCATTGTCAGTAAAGATTCAGGTGTGGTTGATATTTACAAGCAGTCTGATGGTATTAGTAAGTCGGTAGCAGAGAAAGCTGCCAAGGCGTATGGTGCTAAGAAGATATCTTATGTGCATTTAGGAAAGTATAAGAAAACTCCTATTTGGGAAGTGAAGTCAGGAACCAAGTATTTTCTGGTCGATTTTATCTCGGGTCAGGTTATTAAAGTGGAAGGACTATAAAAATGACAAAATTATCAAATCGTGTATTAGAAATGGGTGAAAGTGTTACTTTAGCAGCCAGTGCGCGTGCTAAAGCCCTAAAAGCTCAAGGACGTGATATCTTGAGTTTGACACTTGGAGAGCCAGATTTCGTTACTCCAAAGAATATTCAGAAAGCTGCTATTGCCTCTATCGAAAGTGGTAAAGCAAGTTTTTATACCGTAGCCTCTGGTCTCCCAGAACTCAAAGAAGCTATCGGTAGCTATATGGACAAATTCTATGGTTATTCTGTAAAACCAAATGAAGTTGTAGTCGGAACGGGTGCTAAGTTTATTTTGTACGCTTTCTTTGCTACTGTTATCAATCCTGGTGACGAAGTAATCATTCCAACGCCTTGTTGGGTTTCTTATGTAGATCAAGTGAAAATGGTTGAAGGTGTTCCGGTCACTTTCCAAACGACTGAAGCAAATCACTTTAAAGCTACAGTAGAACAGCTTGAGGCAGCTCGCACTGAAAAAACGAAAGTGGTCTTGCTTAATTCGCCATCAAATCCAACCGGAATGATTTATAGCAAGGAAGAATTACAAGCAATTGGCGATTGGGCAGTTGAGCATGATATTTTGATTTTAGCTGATGATATCTATGGTCGCTTGGTATACAATGGCAATAGTTTCACACCGATTTCAAGTCTTTCTGATGCCATTCGTAATCAAACTATTGTCATCAATGGTGTTTCAAAGACTTATGCCATGACAGGTTGGCGTGTTGGTTTTGCTGTTGGTGATCCAGAGATTATTGCAGGTATGGCTAAGGTCATCAGTCAAACAACCTCTAATCTTACAGCCGTTTCTCAATACGCTGCTATTGAGGCTTTGACAGGAGATCAAACTTCTATCGAAGAAATGCGTCAAGCTTTTGAAGAACGTTTGAATACCATCTACCCACTCTTAGCTGAAGTGCCTGGATTTGAAGTTATCAAACCTCAAGGTGCCTTCTACCTCTTCCCTAATGTTAAAAAGGCTATGGAAATCAAAGGATATACAGATGTCAATGATTTTACCAATGCTATCCTTGAAGAGGCTGAAGTCGCATTGGTAACTGGAGCAGGATTTGGTGCTCCTGAAAATATTCGTCTCAGCTATGCTACAGACCTAGATACTTTGAAAGAGGCTGTTGGCCGAATCAAAGCATTTATGGAAAAATAAATTTTAATATAGATCAACAGAAAAGAGAAGTAATTTACATGTCTAAACAATTAGTTTCAATTATTGATGTGCCTAAACATGTTGGTGAAGAAATCACTATTGGTGCCTGGGTAGCTAACAAATCTGGAAAAGGGAAATTGGCCTTTCTTCAGTTGCGTGATGGGACTGCTTTCTTCCAAGCTGTCGTTTTCAAACCTAACTTTATCGAAAAATACGGTGAAGAAGAAGGTACTGAAAAATTTAATGTTGTCAAACACCTTAGTCAAGAAACATCTGTCTATGTGACAGGTGTGGTCAAAGAAGATGAGCGCTCTAAATTTGGTTATGAGCTTGATGTAACAGCAGTGGAAGTTATTGGTAAATCTGAAGATTATCCAATCACACCCAAAGAACACGGTACAGACTTCTTGATGGATAATCGTCACCTTTGGTTGCGTTCACGTAAGCAAATGGCTATCCAACAAATTCGTAATGCCATTATCTATGCAACTTATGATTTCTTTGATAAAAATGGCTTCATCAAATTTGATAGTCCAATCTTGTCTGGTAACGCTGCCGAAGATTCAACAGAATTGTTTGAGACAGACTACTTTGGAACACCTGCTTTCTTGAGCCAATCTGGTCAGCTTTATCTTGAAGCTGGTGCTATGGCTCTTGGTCGTGTCTTTGACTTTGGTCCTGTTTTCCGTGCTGAAAAATCAAAAACACGTCGTCATTTGACTGAGTTTTGGATGATGGATGCTGAGTATTCATTCTTATCACATGATGAGTCGCTTGATTTGCAAGAAGCATATGTCAAAGCTCTTATTCAAGGCGTTATTGACCGTGCACCACAAGCTCTTGAAATTCTTGAACGTGATGTCGATCTTCTTAAGAAATACATTGCTGAGCCTTTCAAGCGTGTGTCTTATGATGAAGCAATCGACCTTCTTCAAGCACATGAAAATGACGAAGATACAGACTACGAGCATCTTGAACATGGGGATGACTTTGGTTCACCACATGAAACTTGGATTTCTAACTATTTTGGTGTTCCAACATTCGTTGTTAACTATCCAGCAAGTTTCAAGGCATTCTACATGAAACCAGTTCCTGGTAATCCTGAGCGTGTTCTTTGTGCCGATCTTTTGGCACCTGAAGGTTACGGAGAAATCATCGGTGGTTCAATGCGTGAGGATGACTACGATGCGCTTGTTGCTAAGATGGATGAACTCGGTATGGATCGCACAGAATACGAATTCTACCTTGACCTTCGTAAATACGGTTCAGTACCTCACGGTGGTTTTGGTATTGGTATTGAACGTATGGTTACCTTTGTAGCTGGTACGAAACACATTCGTGAAGCTATTCCATTCCCACGTATGTTGCACCGTATCAAACCATAAGTCAATTTTCTAGGAGTGCAGGTGTATGAAAAGATGGTTACTTGGCTTGTCAGCCTTACTTTGTTTGGTTTTAATGGTTGCTTGTAGCAAATCTGCTCCCTCTTTACAAGGTGAGTGGAAAGCTCAGGACGCTCTGAAAAAAGATTATAAGATCATTTTTAAGAAAGATAAAGTAACGATTGGTAAGCAGGACTATGACTATACTTTGAATGGTCCTAAAGCTAAAGATGGTTTTACTTATTATTCTCTTAAGTTGAAAGACCAGGGAAATGAAACCAGTTATACTGTATTTTTCCCCACAAAATCAAAAGAGACAGCCCTCTTTTTGCAACCCAATGATGACAAAGAGCCCGTGAAAGGCCAAATGCTCTTTGCGCTCAATAAAAAAGAAAAGCCAGATTACTATGACTATGTCAAAAAGTATCTGAAATAATAAGAGAAGGATTAGTCTTGAGCTAATTCTTTTCTTTTTGAAAATATCTGTTTCAATTTTCAGAATATTTTGCTATAATAACAGCATATTAGACAAAGGAGAAAAATTATCATGGCAAAAACTATTCATACTGATAAAGCACCCGCAGCAATCGGTCCTTATGTTCAAGGTAAAATCGTAGGAAATCTTTTGTTTGCTTCTGGTCAAGTACCATTGTCACCAGAAACAGGTGAAATCATTGGTGAAACCATTCAAGAACAAACAGAACAAGTGCTAAAAAATGTTGGTGCCATTTTGGTGGAAGCTGGAACAGATTTTGATCATGTTGTCAAAACAACATGCTTCCTAAGTGACATTAACGATTTCGTTCCATTTAACGAAGTTTATGCAACTGCATTTAAAGCTGACTTCCCTGCTCGTTCAGCAGTTGAAGTGGCACGCTTGCCAAAAGACGTTAAAATTGAAATCGAAGTTATTGCTGAGATTGATTAATGAAGAGAGCCTTGGCTCTTTTCTTTTTGGCTCAACTGTGATAAACTATAGCTGAAATAAATATTCGATGTTTGGGAGACACCATCGCTAAAAAAAACCAGTAATGGCGTTTTTTGGCTCCCTCTAGGGAGCTTTTTATGTGTCTCAAACATCAGAGATAAAGAGGAATATTATGAATCGTCAATCTGCTTTGGTCGTCTTTAGTGGCGGTCAAGACTCTACAACCTGCCTATTTTGGGCTTTAAAACATTATGAAACTGTTGAACTAGTTACTTTTGCTTACGGGCAACGTCATAGCTTGGAAATTGAAGTAGCTAAAGAGATTGCAAAAGAACAAGGTCTTAAACACCATGTTTTGGATATGTCCTTGCTTGGACAAATTACTGAAAATGCCTTAACATCTGATATCGAGATTGAGTCTGAAGAAGGTGAAGTGCCTAATACCTTTGTGGACGGGCGTAATCATCTTTTCCTTTCTTTCGCTGCTGTGTTGGCTAAGCAACGTGGGATTACTGATATTGTGACAGGTGTTTGTGAGACTGACTTTTCTGGTTATCCGGACTGTCGTGATGTCTTTGTCAAATCACTTAATGTCACACTTAACCTTGCAATGGCCTATGATTTTGTCATCCAAACGCCACTCATGTGGTTGGATAAGGCTGAGACTTGGGCGTTGGCTGACCAACTGGGAGCTTTTGACTATGTTCGTGAAAAAACGCTGACTTGCTATAACGGTATCATAGGTACAGGATGTGGGGAATGTCCTGCCTGTCATTTGCGTCAAAGAGGTCTTGAAAAATATCTTGCAGAAAGAGGAGAGGCTTAATGTTTTTTGCACCTAAAGAAATCAAGACTGAAACAGGTGAGTCTTTGGTTTATAATCCTCACCGTACATTGGTTTCTAAAGAGTTTACTTTTGATGCTGCCCATCATCTCTTTCATTATGAAGGAAAATGCAAGTCCCTTCATGGTCATACTTATCATCTCCAGATTGCAGTCAGTGGGTATTTGGATGAGTGTGGCATGACCTATGATTTTGGTGACCTTAAGAGCATTTACAAGGATCATTTGGAACCTCATCTGGATCACCGTTATCTCAATGAGACTTTGCCTTATATGAACACGACTGCGGAAAATATGGTTTTCTGGATTTTTCAGACGACGAGTCAACATCTGTCTGGTAAAAGAGGACTTCGTTTGGAATATGTCCGCCTTTATGAGACGCCAACAGCTTTTGCAGAGTTTAGACGGGAGTGGTTGGATGACTAGGGAACGCATACTTAAACTACCAGTACTTGAAATTTTTGGACCGACCTTTCAAGGGGAAGGTCGAGCCATCGGGCAAAAGACCATGTTTGTGAGAACAGCAGGGTGTGATTACCACTGTGATTGGTGTGATTCAGCCTTCACTTGGGATGGCTCAGAGAAGCCAACTCGTATGACAGCTGATGAAGTGATTGCAGCTTTGGATGCGCTCGGTACCTATGACTATGTTACTCTATCTGGAGGAAATCCAGCGCTTTTAGCAGCCAATATGGCGGAACTCGTTTCAAAACTCAAGGCGAGAGGCGTAACTTTGGCTGTTGAAACCCAAGGATCTCGTTGGCAGGAGTGGCTAAGAGATATTGATCAGGTCACTCTAAGCCCTAAACCACCATCATCAAAGATGGAAGTCAATTTGGAAACACTTGATTTTATTGTCTCTCAGCTTGATCCTGATAAAGTGACCTTCAAGGTTCCCGTTTTTGACGATGCTGACTTGGATTTTGCTAAAATGATTCAGGAACGGTATCAGCCAGATGTGATGTTTCTCTCAGCTGGTAATCCTGAACCCAAAGCAGAAGGAAATATTGTCCAGCACCAACTAGAACGCCTCAAAGAACTCTGGGAGACAGTAGCTGCAGATGATTCGTGGGGGAACGTCCGTGTCCTCCCTCAACTGCATACCCTACTTTACGACAATGAGCGTGGTGTCTAGGAAGGATGAAAGGACATCCTATAACCATCAAAATTATACAAGAAAAGGAAGAAAAATGTCACAACAAGAAGAAATGAAAAACCTCACTCTCCTAGGTAATAAGGAGACACCTTATATTTTTGAATATTCTCCACAAGTCTTGGAGTCTTTTGATAATCGTCATACTGATAATGATTACTTTATCAAATTCAACTGTCCAGAATTTACCTCACTTTGTCCGATTACTGGGCAACCTGACTTTGCCAGCATCTATATTTCTTATATTCCAGACCAGCTCTGTGTTGAGTCTAAATCATTGAAGCTTTACCTCTTTAGTTACCGTAATCACGGAGATTTCCACGAAAATTGTATCAATACCATTGGTAAGGATTTGGTGGAGCTTTTGAATCCTCGCTACCTTGAGGTGTGGGGTAAATTTACACCTCGTGGTGGTATTTCAATTGATCCTTATTATAATTACGGTCGTCCAGAAACTAAGTATGAAAAAATGGCAGAGCAACGCCTTTTTAATCACGACCTCTACCCAGAAAATATTGATAATCGTTAATATTGTCCGAAGCCTTCTATAACTGTGAAGGCTTTTTCTGTTAGCGATTTTTGCATTTCGAAAGAGTATGAAATTTTTACAAAACTTACACACAATTTCCATTAAGATATTAGGGGGTGTAATCCTTTTATTAAAAACTTCTATTCATAAAATAATTTGACATTCAAATAAATATTACTTAACATAATATTGTAAACGATTATAAATGTATTGGTATTGTCTACCGTCGAGAATCAGATAGTTCAGTTGTCGCTAATAAATGGTTGAATAGTGGTGTTCGTGAATTGCTTATGAATCCTAATACGACTCAAGCTGCAGTAGTTTACGTCATTGCTGGAGATGGTACTTATTACTGGACTTTGAATTACCAATAATATGATTTTCAATCAAATATCCTAAAAGAGGAAAGAGTCTGAGACTAATCTTGGACTCTTTTTCCCTTATCCATTGAACGATTAAGGATTCATTGTGGTATAATAGAGCCTAGAAAGAAGGCGACAATATGCAGGTAAAGAGAGTTCAGGATTATATCTCTAAAGAGTGGTTTGATGAAACAGATGGCTCTTACTTTGAACGACTTAACAGTCGGATACAGGTGCTTGTAAAAAAAGATTATCCTCTTGTACAAGGACATGATTTTATTAGCAATATCAGTCTTTTGGATTATAGATTGGTTTTTCTTGATGAAATCATTGCTAGTGCCAATGAAAAGAACGAGCATGTACGTGAGACGGTACATGATGTGACCAAAAATTTGTTGTATGAGTATCAGGACGTCCAGGAACAATTGGATAGTCGGATTACTTTTGGTCAAAAAGTTGCGGATGAAGTGGCACGATTTGGTGGATCTTGGACTTTTATCTTGTCGTTTATAGCTTTTATGGGGATTTGGATGGCACTAAATGTCATTCAACCATTTGGAATTTCTTTTGACAAGTATCCATTTATCTTGCTTAACTTGGCCTTATCAACCTTGGCGGCGGTTCAAGCACCATTGATTATGATGAGCCAGAATCGTGCTTCGGATTATGACCGTTTGCAAGCCCGAAATGACTATCATGTGAATAAACAGTCTAAGGAAGAGATTCGTTTTTTGCATGAAAAGATTGATCACTTGGTGCAACAAGACCAGTCTGATTTGCTTACCATTCAAAAATTGCAGACAGAAATGATAATGGCGGTTAGTCAACAAGTGGAGAAGATGTCAGATGATATTCGAATGATGAAGGAAAAAGGATTAGAAAGGGAGATTCATGGAGACGAATCAAATTGATTTAGTTATCGTAACAGGAATGAGTGGTGCAGGTAAGACTGTGGCGATTCAATCCTTTGAGGATTTAGGTTACTTTACCATCGATAATATGCCACCTTCATTGGTGCCTAAGGTTATTGAGTTGGTAAAACATAGTGAACAGACCTCTAAGATTGCCTTAGTTGTTGACATGCGTAGTCGATTGTTTTTCGACGAGGTAAATGTCATTTTAGACAATTTGGAAAGTAATCAGGAACTTAATTTCAAGATTCTTTTCTTGGATGCCACAGATGGTGAATTAGTTTCTCGTTATAAAGAGACACGTCGTAGCCACCCCTTGGCTGCAGATGGTCGTGTGTTGGATGGGATTAAGCTTGAACGTGAGCTCTTATCACCACTTAAGAGCTTGAGCCAAAACGTTGTAGATACAACTGAAATGACCCCACGTCAGCTTCGTAAGACCATTTCTGAACAGTTTTCATCTACAGAGGATCAGACTTCTTTCCGTATTGAGGTCTTGAGTTTTGGTTTCAAATATGGCTTGCCTTTAGACGCAGATTTGGTATTTGATGTGCGTTTCTTGCCAAACCCTTATTATGATCCTGCTCTTCGTAACCAGACTGGTCTGGATCAAGAAGTTTATGATTATGTTATGGAACACAAGGAATCAGAGGTGTTTTACAGTCATTTGACTCAACTTATTAAACCAATCTTACCGGGTTACCAAAAAGAAGGTAAATCTGTTCTCACTATTGCTGTTGGTTGCACAGGTGGCCAACACCGCAGTGTAGCTTTTGCACATCGATTGGCTCAAGAGTTGAAAAATGATTGGACGGTCAACGAAACACATCGTGATAAAGATCGACGTAAGGAGACGGTGAATCGTTCATGAACAAACCAAAAATTACAGTAATAGGTGGAGGAACTGGTATTCCAGTCATTCTTCGTAGTTTGCGCCATAAAGATGTTGATATTACTGCTGTTGTAACCGTGGCTGATGATGGCGGTTCTTCAGGAAATTTACGTGATATCATGCAACTGACACCTCCAGGGGATTTGCGTAATGTTTTGGTAGCTATGAGTGATATGCCTAAACTTTATGAACGTGTTTTCCAATATCGTTTTGACAAAACTGATGGTGCATTGGCTGGTCATCCTCTTGGGAATCTTGTTATCGCAGGAATTTCAGAAATGCAGGGATCTACATACAACGCTATGCAGCTTTTAACCAAGTTCTTTCATGTGACAGGCAAGATTTACCCTGCCAGTGAAACAGCCTTGACACTGCATGCGGTATTTCGTGATGGACATGAGGTCGCTGGTGAGAGTAGTATTGCCAAGTATGATGGCATGATTGAACGTGTTTATGTAACCAATGCTTATAATGAGGATGAACCAAAAGCAAGTCGTAAGGTTGTTGATGCTATTTTAAATAGTGACATGATAGTCCTTGGCCCTGGTTCTCTCTATACATCTATTTTACCTAACTTAGTTATCCCTGAGATTCGTCAAGCGCTTATTGAGACTAAGGCTGATGTTACTTATATTTGTAATATCATGACTCAATATGGTGAAACAGAACAATTTTCGGATGCGGACCATGTGGCTGTGCTTAATCGACATCTTGGCTCTGATGTGATTGATAATGTTCTGGTAAATATCGAAAAAGTTCCATTGGAATATATGACGAATAACAAGTTTGACGAATACCTTGTTCAAGTTGACCATGATTTCAACAGTTTACGTCGTGAAGCAAAAACAGTTGTCTCATCTAATTTTCTTCGCCTAGAAAATGGGGGTGCCTTCCACGATGGTGATTTAGTCGTTGAAGAACTCATGCATTTAGTGAGGAAGAAGTCATGAGTTTCACAATCAAGGTTAAAGAAGAGATCATTGCTGAATCAACCAAAGATAAGGCTGAATTGTCAGCTTTGATTAAGATGTCTGGTTCTGTAGGTTTGACCAATCAAGGGCTGACACTTTCTATCTCGACAGAGAATGCAAAGATTGCTCGTCACATTTATCAATTAATGGAGAGTCGCTATCATATTGCCCCTGAATTAAGACACCATAATAAGACTAATCTCAAGAAAAATCGTGTCTATACGGTTTTTGTAGCGGACCAAGCCAATGATATTTTGTCTGATTTACAATTGGCGGATTCTTTCTTTGGCTTTGAGACAGGGATTGAGACGTCAATAATGGAAGACGATGAGACCGGAAGGTCTTATTTACGAGGGGCTTTTCTGGCAACAGGAACGGTACGTGACCCTGAAAAAGGACGTTATCAATTAGAAATATTCTCTGTTTATCAGGACCACGCAGAGGATTTAGCCTCTCTCATGAAAAAATTTATGCTTGATGCCAAGGTTTTGCAACATAAAAATGGCTTTGTGACCTATCTTCAAAAAGCAGAAGATATTATGGATTTTCTTCTTGTCATTGGAGCCATGACTTCAAAGGAAATTTTCGAAGAAGTTAAGATTATGCGAGAGACGAGAAATGACCTCAATCGAGCTAATAACGCTGAAACGGCTAATATCGCTAGGACTATCAGTGCTAGCATGAAAACAATCAATAACATTATCAAGATTATGGATACGGTTGGCTTGGAAATTTTGCCGGCTGAACTGCGTCAAATTGCCCAACTCCGTATTGCCAATCCAGATTACTCAATCCAGCAAATCGCTGATAGTATTGAACCGCCTTTGACCAAAAGTGGTGTCAACCATCGTCTCAGAAAAATCAATAAAATTGCGGACGATTTGTAAGTAGAAAGGAAGCTTTTATGGCTTGTACAACGATTTTAGTAGGTAAGAAAGCCTCATATGATGGCTCTACCATGATTGCCCGTACTGAAGACTCTCAATCAGGTGTTTTCACACCTAAAGAGTTTCTTGTAGTAACACCCGAGGACCAACCACGTCATTACCAATCTGTGCTTAGCGATTTTTCGATTGATTTGCCAGATAATCCATTAGGTTATACTTCCGTACCAGATGCCCTTGGTAAAGATGGTATATGGGGAGAAGCCGGTATTAACTCAGCGAATGTTGCTATGAGTGCAACGGAAACAATCACAACCAATGCGCGTGTTCTTGGTGCGGATCCTCTTGTTAAAGATGGATTTGGCGAAGAAGATATGCTGACTCTGGTTTTACCTTATATTAAGACTGCTCGTGAAGGTGTTCTTCGCTTGGGACAACTCCTTGAAACTTATGGAACTTATGAGTCAAATGGTATTGCTTTTTCTGACACTGAAGAAATTTGGTGGCTAGAAACAATTGGTGGTCACCATTGGATTGCTAGACGTGTTCCGGATGATGCTTATGTTACCAATCCAAATCAACTAGGTATTGATCATTATGAATTTGAAAATCCAGATGACTATCTCGCTTCACCAGATATTCGTGACTTTATTAATAAGCATCATTTGGATTTGACTTATTCTAACGAACACTTCAATCCACGATATGCCTTTGGTAGCCAGCGAGATAAGGACCGTCATTACAATACACCACGTGCTTGGGCTATGCAAAAGTTTTTGAATCCAGAAAAGGAGTATGATCCAAAATCATTCTTCATTCCATGGGGTCAAAAACCTTACCGCAAAATTACAGTTGAAGACGTTAAATATGTTTTGAGCCTTCATTATCAAGACACCCCTTATGATCCTTATGGCCCTCAAGGTGATGCTGTTAGTCAACGTCAATTCCGTCCAATTGGTATTAATCGTACGAGTCATACAGCTCTCTTGCAAATGCGTCCTCATAAACCTTCTGAAACGACTGGTATCCAATGGTTAGCCTATGGATCAATGCCTTTTGGAACCATGGTACCATTTTGGACTCAAGTTGGTACAACGCCTGCTTACTTCCGTCAAACAACTGATAAGGTTGACACAGGCAATTTCTACTGGAGTAATCGCTTGATTGCTGCCATCTGTGATTCTCATTTTCAACATCACGAAGCTGATTTGGATGACTATGTCGAAACAACTATGGCTCTTGGCCATGCCATGATTAATCGTGTCGATACGGCTTTGGCAAATGGTGAGAGTATTGATTTTGAAGCTGAAAATCAAAAAATTAGTGACCAGATTCAGTCAGAAACAGATAAACTATTGGCAAAAGTCTTAGATGATGCTAGCAATTTAATGACCAACCGATTCTCAATGAGTGATTAGACTTATCAAAAAAACCTTTCCATAAAAAATGGAAAGGTTTTTTAGTGCTTTAACTATGGCTATTTTCTTCATCAAGCCTAGATAGCAGTTGATAAAGCATAATGAAGAAGAAAAGATTAATTGAAATAAGAAGGCCTGAAGCCCAGGGAAAATCACTTTCTAAATTTCGAAGAGGTGAGTTCCAAGCAAAATGAGCGGCAAAAGCACCACAGGCATAAAGGAAGCCAGTAAGGCAGTATTTTTGATCAATAATCTTTCGACATGAACGCCATATTAAGATTAAGCCCATAGCAAAGAAGGACGTATAAAGCCAGTGAGATGATACGACACCAATACTGCGGCCAAGGATTCCCGAAATCGTATAAGAAAAACCATCAGGTAAATCTGAAAGGATATAGGAGAAATCTTCACTAATCTGAAAACCTAGACCAGCTGTTATAGCAACAAGTAAGAGCCCTTTGTAACTTTTTGTTGGTACCATATAGATAGCAAAGAGAAAAGCTGCTAGTTTGAGAGGTTCCTCAACAAGAGGAGCCATAATAGCATCTTCAAAACGATAGAAAAAATGTTTCGAAGATAGGTGGGCCGTTACCCATTCATGAGAGAAGGTATTGGCATAACCTGCTATCCATCCCGTGATAAAGAGACCACCAATTAGGGCAAAAGCTAGCACAAGTGGTCTAACCTGCCATTTTTCACCTAAATGATAAATAAGAAATAAAGCTGGAACGATATAACATAGTGCAATGAGTGTTGATAGCCCAATGATACCGTAAGCTGAACCAGACAGAGCACCTGAAGTGTATGATTGGGTATCATAAGTCAGGCCAATGGCTGAAAGTAACAAAAAAATATACAGGGTTAATTTTCGAAACATGTATAACCTACTTTCCAAATGATACTTCCAGTATAACAAATAATTCATTTACACCGAAATATTTCAATTTTTTTATTTTAGGACTTGCAAAATAAAAATAGTGTGATATACTTAACCAGTAAACTATTAACTGGTTAAGTATTTTTTGAAAGGATTATTATGAAAAAGAAACGTATTTTTGGCCTAGCAGGCCTAGCAGCGATTGTTCTAGCAGCAGGTGCAGGTATTTATTATACGACTAGCCAACATAGTTCAAAAGACAATGGTGATATGAAAGTCGTTACAAGTTTTTATCCCGTTTATGAATTCACCAAGCAGGTTGTTGGTGATGAGGGAGAGGTGTCTTATCTTATTCCTGCAGGAAGTGAAGCCCATGATTTTCAGCCTTCTACGAAGAATGTCGCTGATATTGAAAAGGCTGACACTTTTGTCTATCTAAATGAAAATATGGAAACATGGGTTCCAAAGGTTGAAAAAACCATTAACACCAAACATACTAAAGTCATTAAGGCAAGTAAGGGTATGGTTCTTCTTCCTGGTATTGAGGAAGAAGAGCATGAGCACGGGGAAGAAGGTCATCACCATGAGTATGATCCCCATCTCTGGCTGTCACCAAAACGTGCTCAAAAGTTGGTAGAAACCATTAGAGATGGTTTGATTGCGCAACACCCTGACAAGAAAGCGGTGTTTACAACAAATGCAGAGAAATACCTTAAAAAATTACAAACCTTAGATAAAGAGTATACCGAAGCACTCAGTCAAGCCAAACAGAAGAGTTTCGTAACACAACACTCAGCTTTTGCTTATCTAGCCTTAGATTACGGTTTGACACAAGTGCCAATTTCAGGTGTTTCTGCTGAGTCTGACCCATCGGCTAAACGTATTGCTAGTCTTTCTAAGTATGTCTCAGAATATAACATTAATTATATCTACTTTGAAGAGAATGCTTCAAGTAGTGTTGCTAAGACCTTAGCCAATGAAGTAGGTGTTAAGACAGCAGTTTTAAATCCGATTGAATCTTTAACCAAGGATCAGTTGAAAAAAGGTGAAAATTATGTCAGCATCATGAACGAAAATTTAAAAAATCTTCGTTTGACTACTGATGTTGAAGGTAAAGCCATTCAACCAGAATCTGGAAGTGATGATAAGAAAACAGTCCAAAATGGCTATTTTGATGACAAAGATGTTAAAGATAGAAAACTAACTGATTGGTCAGGTGATTGGCAATCTGTTTATCCTTACCTTCAAGATGGTACTTTAGACCAAGTATTTGAATACAAATCTCTAATGAACAAGGATAAAACAGCACAAGAGTATAAGGATTACTATACTAAAGGGTATCAAACAGACGTTTCTAAAATTTCGATTGATGGTAAGAAAATGACTATGACTTTCACTAAGACTGATGGAAGTAGTGTGACACATACTTATCGTTATGACGGCTATAAGGTTTTGACCTATGCTTCTGGTAAGAAAGGTGTTCGCTATCTTTTCACAGCTACTGACAGTCAAGCGGCGGATAATCCTTACCAATATGTCCAATTCTCAGACCATCAAATAGATTCAACAACTTCAGCACATTTCCATATTTTCTTTGGAAATAGCAGTCAAGATGAGATTCTAAAAGAGATGGATAATTGGCCAACTTACTATCCAGCAAAACTCAGTGGCTTTGATATCGCACAAGAAATGATCAGTCACTGATACTATTAAATCACTCATATTTTGAGTGATTTTTCTTCTTTAAAAAATCTTTCATTTTTAAACTCTTAGAAAAATAGCTTGTGCAATAATTTTAAAATAGAAGATTTAAACAAAAAAATTTTTCTAAAAAATCATGAAAAAATTAAATTATTACTACTTTTTTTCATTCTTTAGTGGTACAATAATATTACGATTTTCAGATGACCAGGAGAGACCCATGAACCAGTATTTAGTAGCGATACACTATATTCAACTGCTGCAAGCAGAACTCGATATTCTTAATCATGATGCACGATTACTTTTTGATTTAAAGATTGACCCTAATCTTGCCAAAAGAGAGCTTGCTGACCTAAAAGTATCCCTGTCTAAATTATCTGATAAAAATCTTTATATTGAAGGAACTATCTGGTACCAGCCAAGTTTATTCACGATTATCGATCAAAATTTAGGAGTTATTGATGATTGGCTAAAGGACATAGATGACTTCTTTGCATTTACCTATGCAACAACAGTTTATACAGTTTTGAAAGAAAATGAAAATCGTAGTTATGACCTATTGCTTGGTCTCTATAGACGCCTAGAATATATTGTTTCAGAAATAAAAAGTTGCCGCTAGCTTGCTAACGGCTTTTAGTTTACCCTGATAGAATCATATTAATCTATTAAGTAGATATAACATACATTTAAAATACCAAATAATTTGACAAAATCTTCAAATATGTGTAAAATAAAATTTGAAAATACTCTAATAAAAAGAACTAAAGATTAAAGGAAGATAATAACGAAGTGAGTAATCAGGGGTTGAAATGGGGTTCTTTTTGTAAATATTATTTGGTGAGTCTTGCTTCACTAAGCCTTTTATGTTTTGCGTTCTATGGTCTTTATTCTCTAAATGAACTCTTCCCATTGTCTTTAGACAAGACTTCAGGCTTGGAAATTAAGCATTATTCTGGTCAGTCATCTTCTACAGATAAAAAAGATGGCATTTATAAAGTCCAAGACTTTAGTGGCCAAACTAAGAGTTATGATGTTGATTTGCATGTATCAAATGAAGGGGATAAGGTTGTTCAAACCTACATCTTCGAGTATAAGAAATGACATCTCGTGAAAAAAACTCACAAACGAATAGTTTGTGAGTTTTTTTGTATTATATTTTACCAGAGTCCTAATACTTTTTGCATGAGCAGGGATGCAAGACTAATCAATACCCAACAGAGCCCCCCAACTAGTAGAGCGGATCCGCCTTTGGTAATGAGTTTCTTAAGATTTGTTTGGTAACCGATAGCTGTCATTGCCATGATAATCATAAACTTTGAAAGGTTCTTTAAAGGAGCAAAAACAGTAGCGGATGCGCCAAGAGACGTTGTAACAGTTGTAATGAGAGAAGCCACTAGGAACCAGATAATAAAATTAGGAACAGCTTTGATTAGAGAAAATGACTCTTTTCTATCTTCCTTTTTTGATTGCCAAATAGATAGGCCAAGTGTAATAGGAATGATTGCAAGAGTACGAGTTAACTTAACAATTGTTGCTTGCTCTAAAATCGATGTTCCGTGCAAGCTATCCCAAGAACTGGCAGTGGCAGTTACAGACGAAGTATCGTTAACGGCTGTTCCAGCAAATATGGCGAATCCTTCATTACTAAGGCCTAGCCAAGATCCCAAGTGAGGGAAGAACAGAGCCGCTAAGATATTAAAAAAGAATATTACCGAGATTGCTGTGGCTATGGATTCATCTTTCGCTTTGATGACAGGTGCTGTTGCAGCAATAGCAGAACCTCCACAGATTGAAGAACCAACTCCTACTAAAGTAGTAATTTCGCTATCTAACTTAAATAACCGGTGAATGATATAAGCTGTACTGAGTGCCGTAGCAATGGTGACTAAAATGATAGGAAGTGAGGTTAAGCCAACTTGGAAAACTTGAGAAAGGTTTAGCCCAAACCCTAGAAGAATAACAGCGTATTGTAATACTTTTTTGGATGTGAACTGTATCCCAGTTTTAAGTTTTTCAGAGTCTGTAATTAAACTGCCAAACAAGAGTCCAATGAAAAGGCCAATGACAGGCCCTCCGATAATAGGAAATAATATTCCAAGATACCAGGCTACAAGCGAAATAAGTATTGCAATACTTATACCAGGTAAGAATGATTTGATTTTCATTTTTTCATCTCCTTAAAAATTGCCTTCATTATATCTTATTATTTAGGCTATGTAAAGGTGTTATTAGGGCTTGTTTTTGGGGGAAAACCATCTCTATAACTTGCTAAGGGTCTTTTTTTCTGATAGAATAGTATTAAAATATTATAATGGGAAATCTTAAGAAGGAAGGCTATATGTATCGTCATTTAAAGAAGTATTTGATTTTTATTGTGGGAGCTTTTATTTGTTCATTATTTTTAGTCTTAGCTTTTACAACCGATAGAAAAAATGATAACAGTGTCAACGCTAAAGCTGAAGCTGCTTATAACCAAACGACTACTGCTTTTATTGGTAATATCGGTGAAACTGCGAGACAAATTGGTCAAGACTATAATATCTATGCTTCTGTTCTAATTGCTCAAGCTATTCTTGAATCGAATTCTGGGCAGTCAGGTCTTAGTCAAGCACCTTATTACAACTTTTTTGGAATTAAAGGAACTTACAATGGAAACTCGGTAACAATGCGTACTTGGGAAGATGATGGTACAGGGAAGACTTATGAGGTTGATCAGCCGTTCCGTTCTTATGGTAGCTTGAGCGACTCTTTGGCGGATTATGCTGCTTTGATGACGTCATCTACTTATGCAGGTACTTGGAAATCAAATACAAGTAGTTATGCAGATGCCACTCAGGCACTGACAGGGACTTATGCTACAGATAGTCTTTACGCTTCTAAATTAAATAGCATTATTGCATACTATGGTTTGACTGCCTATGATCAAGCTCCAGTTACCCAAGCAACTGGTTCAACAAGTGGCCTTGTTTGGAACAGCTATAGAGGCTCATACACAGATGCTGATACCTTATCTATAGATGAAGCTTGGGCAAGCTATAAAAATTATAAATAATGATGAGAGTCGAAAGGCTCTTTTTTGTGCTTTCAATTGGATAGTTTTGGCGATAAAAAGTCCCCAACATTATGTGCTGGGGACTAACATCTATTAGTTGTCAAAAGTGACTTCTTTAACGAGGTTATCAAGGAATTTTTCTCCCATTTTAGAGAGGGTTGCCTTTTCATGCTTCAAGTAAACAATATCAATTTCATCATCAATATCAAGCGGGATAGAGACAATGTTATCACCATTCAGATTACTATTTAAAATACCTGTAGCAATGGTGTAACCATCCAAACCAATTAATAGGTTGAAGAGTGTCGCGCGGTCTGAAACCACGATAGACTTTTTATGGGGAATCTGCGAGAGAATCTCTTCGGAATAGTAGAAGGAATTATGAATCCCTTGATCGTAACTAAGGTATGGGAAGTCTTCTAAATCTTCTAAAGAGACAATTTCATGCTTGGCTAATGGATTTGATTTGCTGACAAAGATATGAGGCCTAGCTTTAAAGAGACTGGTATATGTGAGACGGTTGTCATCAAACATCTTAGTCAAGACGTCACGATTATAGCTATTAAGAAAGAGGACGCCGATTTCTGATCGAAAGTTCTTAACGTCTTCAATGATTTCATAAGTGCGAGTTTCACGTAAGAAGAGCTCATAACGTGTCATATCAGCTCTCTTGAGAAGTGAGACGAAGGCATTAACCACAAAGGCATAGTGTTGTGAAGAAACACTGAACAATTCACGTGTTTCGGTATGACTTTTGTAACGTTCTTCCAAAAGGTTAGTTTGTTCCACTACCTGACGGGCATAGGAAAGGAACTCGACCCCATCCTTGGTTAAGGTGATTCCCTTAGGGTTACGGATGAAAATATCAATCCCCATTTCTCTTTCCAAGTCACGAACAGCATTTGAAAGACTTGGTTGTGTGATGAAAAGTTGTTTTGCAGCTTCATTCATTGAGCCGGTTTCGACGATTTTGATAATATAATGTAATTGTTGAATTCGCATAGCCTTATTATAGCATATTTTAAGGATTATTCCTTAGGATAAGAGGCGAGTAAAAAGTCTTTTTAGGACTATACCAATTTTTATGCTTGACAATGTCAAATATATGGAATATACTGTCCTCGTTAAGCTTTTTAAAGAGCTTATTGACTATACCAATTTTAAATGAAGGAGACATGACCTCTTTGATCTGAGGTTATTATTAAAAATATGTGTGGAATTGTTGGTGTTGTAGGTAACACAAATGCAACTGATATCTTGATTCAAGGACTTGAAAAGCTAGAATACCGTGGTTATGATTCAGCTGGTATCTTTGTAGCGGGCGATGCATCTAGTCAATTGGTTAAGGCTGTTGGCCGTATTGCGGAACTTGCTGCTAAAACTGAAGGAGTAGAAGGCACATCTGGTATTGGACATACTCGTTGGGCAACTCACGGTAAACCAACAGAGGACAATGCTCACCCACACCGCTCAGAAACAGAACGTTTCGTTTTGGTTCACAATGGTGTTATTGAAAACTATCTTGAAATTAAGGAAGAATACCTTGCTGGTCACCATTTCAAAGGTCAAACCGATACTGAAATTGCAGTTCACTTGATTGGAAAATTTGTTGAAGAAGATGGTTTGTCAACTCTCGAAGCATTCAAGAAAGCTCTTCACATTATCCGTGGATCATATGCCTTTGCCCTCATGGATTCTGAAGATGCCTCAACAATTTACGTGGCAAAAAACAAATCACCACTTTTGATTGGTCTTGGTGATGGCTATAATATGGTCTGCTCAGATGCCATGGCTATGATTCGTGAAACAAATCAATATATGGAAATTCACGATCAAGAGTTGGTTATCGTGAAGGCGGATAGTGTTGAAGTTCAAGACTATGATGGAAATGTCAAAGAACGTGATAGTTATACAGCTGAGCTTGACCTTTCTGATATTGGTAAAGGAACATACCCATACTATATGCTCAAAGAAATTGATGAGCAACCAACAGTGATGCGTAAGCTTATTCAAGCCTATACAGATGATAAGGGTCAAGTGATTGTGGATGCTGATATTATTAAGGCTGTTCAAGACGCTGACCGTATCTATATTCTTGCAGCAGGAACTTCTTATCATGCTGGTTTTGCTTCTAAGAAGATGCTTGAAGAATTGACTGATACACCAGTTGAGCTTGGTATTTCTTCTGAGTGGGGTTATGGTATGCCACTCCTTAGCAAGAAACCTCTCTTTGTCTTTATTAGTCAATCAGGTGAAACAGCAGATAGTCGTCAGGTTCTTGTTAAAGCTAACGAAATGGGTATTCCAAGTTTGACAGTAACAAATGTTCCAGGTTCAACGCTTTCTCGTGAAGCTGACCATACAATGCTTCTTCACGCTGGACCAGAAATTGCTGTCGCTTCTACTAAAGCTTATACTGCTCAAATTGCAACTTTGGCTTTCTTGGCAAAAGCAGTGGGCGAAGTTAATGGTAATGAAAAAGCTAAGGCCTTTGACTTGGTTCACGAATTGTCTCTCGTGGCTCAATCTATCGAATCAACACTTTCTGAAAAAGAAGTTATTGATGGGAAAGTTGCCAACCTTCTTGCAGAAACACGTAATGCATTCTATATCGGACGTGGACAAGATTATTATGTGGCTATGGAAGCTAGTCTTAAATTGAAAGAAATCTCATATATCCAATGTGAAGGTTTTGCAGCAGGTGAGTTGAAACATGGTACAATTGCTCTTATCGAAGATGGTACGCCTGTTATCGCTCTCTTGTCTGATCCAGTCCTTGCTAGCCATACTCGTGGTAACATTCAAGAAGTAGCAGCACGTGGTGCTAAAGTCTTGACTATTGCGGAAGAAAATGTCGCTAAAGAAGATGATGACATCGTTCTTAACAACGTTCATCCATATTTGTCACCAATTTCAATGGTTGTACCAACTCAATTAATTGCTTATTTTGCAACGCTTCATCGTGGACTTGACGTTGATAAGCCACGTAACTTGGCTAAGTCAGTTACTGTTGAATAAAAATGCCAACACCTCTGATTTTTCTAGGAGGTGTTGTTTGTTTTTACTCTTGCGTAATTACTCATTCTAAAGTAGAATAATAGCTATATCAGAATTTTTAGGAGAGAAATATGTCACTACCAAATTGTCCCAAATGTAACTCAGAGTATGTTTATGAAGATGGTATCTTGTTAGTCTGTCCAGAATGTGCCTATGAGTGGGATCCAAACGAGGTTGCAGAAGAAGGGCTTGTGGTTCTTGATAGCAACGGAACACGTCTTACTGATGGTGATACTGTCACAGTTATTAAAGACCTTAAGGTTAAGGGTGCTCCCAAAGACATCAAGCAAGGAACACGTGTTAAAAATATTCGCTTAGTTGAAGGTGACCACAACATTGACTGTAAGATTGATGGTTTTGGTGCTATGAAACTTAAATCTGAATTTGTCAAGAAAGTCTAAAATTAGTGCATAGGTAGGTAAGCCTAAATATTTACAATTGCTAATATTAGCTAAGTCTTTGAGGAGTGAGGCTGGGGACTCAAGTTCATTACAATGAGTTCGGCCTCTCTCCTTTTAGTATTTTCAAAATTTTATACCCTTTTTTCGTTTTTTTTGGTATAATATTCAAAAATACTAAATAATTATAGGAGTTTATATGTCATACGTTTTGGAAGTATTACCAGCCCTTTTGAATGGTGCGGTAGTTACACTTCAAGTATTTTTCATTGTTATCGTACTGTCGATTCCATTAGGGATTGTGCTTGCTTTCTTAATGCAGATTAAGTTCAAACCTTTAAATTGGTTGTTGACCCTCTATGTTTGGATTATGCGTGGGACACCGCTCCTTTTGCAACTGATATTTGTGTATTATGTTCTTCCGAGTGTTGGGATTGTCTTTGACCGTCTACCAGCTGCCATTATTGCTTTTACCCTTAACTATGCAGCTTATTTTGCAGAGATTTTTCGTGGAGGAATCTTGGCTATTCCGAAAGGTCAATATGAAGCTGCCAAGATGCTTAAATTGAGTCCTTTCCAAACGATTCGCTACGTTATCCTTCCTCAAGTGGTCAAGATTGTTTTGCCAAGTATCTTCAACGAAATTATTAACTTGGTTAAAGATTCATCATTGGTTTATGTTCTTGGAGTCGGAGACCTCCTTTTGGAAAGTCGTACCGCTGCCAATCGTGATGCGACCTTAGCACCTATGTTTGTGGCTGGAGCTATCTATCTTATCCTTGTTGGTGTGGTAACTGTAGCTTCTAAACGTATCGAAAAGAAATTCAACTACTACAAATAGGAGACCTTATGTTAGAATTAAAAAATATTTCCAAGCAATTTGGTCAACACAAAATTTTTGATAAATACAACTTAACTGTTGAAGAGGGGAAAATCCTAGCTATCGTTGGACCATCTGGTGGTGGTAAGACCACTCTTTTGCGTATGTTAGCGGGACTTGAAACCATTGATTCTGGGCAAATTATCTATGAAAATGAAGAGATTTCTTTGGATCAGATGGAAAGTCGTAATTTGCTGGGCTTTGTTTTCCAAGATTTTCAACTGTTTCCGCACTTGACTGTCTTAGATAACCTGATGCTTTCGCCAATTAAGACGATGGGAATGTCTAAAGAAGATGCCCAGAAAAAAGCCCAAGGTTTGCTTGACCGTTTAGGACTTGGAGCTCACGGAAATGCTTATCCTTACTCTCTTTCTGGGGGACAAAAACAACGGGTTGCTTTTGCGCGTGCCATGATGATTGATCCCAAAATCGTCGGCTATGATGAACCAACCTCAGCGCTGGACCCTGAATTGCGTCAAGAAGTGGAGAAATTGATTTTGCAGAATCGTGATACAGGGATTACGCAAATTGTTATCACTCACGATATGCAGTTCGCACAGAACATCGCTGATGAGATTGTCACTATCAATCCAAAATAGTGAGGATTTTGCATGAAAAAAATAGTAAAAACAGTTTTGCTAGGCTGTCTTGTTCTCTTGCCTTTGTTTGCGCTATCAGCTTGTAGCTCGCGCTCACATTTTGCAACTCAGAAAGACCAGTGGCAAACCTACACCAAAGAAAAGAAAATCAAAATTGGTTTTGATGCAACCTTTGTTCCTATGGGATATGAGGAGAAAAATGGTAGCTATGTCGGTTTTGATATTGATCTTGCTACCGCAGTTTTTAAATTGTACGGTATTGATGTTGAATGGCAAGCCATTGACTGGGATATGAAGGAAACAGAATTAAAAAATGGGACAATTGATCTCATTTGGAATGGCTACTCAGTTACTGATGAACGTAAGCAGTCAGCAGACTTTACGGAACCTTATATGATCAATGAACAAGTACTGGTAACCAAAAAATCTTCAGGAATTGATTCTGTTGCAGGAATGTCCGGTAAGACCTTAGGTGCTCAGGCAGGTTCCTCTGGTTATGATGCTTTCAATGCTTCTCCGAAAATTTTGAAGAATATTGTTGCTAACCAAAAAGCAGTTCAATATTCAACCTTTACACAAGCCTTGATTGACCTGGAGAGTGGACGTATTGATGGCTTGTTGATTGACCGTGTGTACGCTAATTACTACCTAGAGAAATCAGGGGTTCTGGATCAGTATAACGTTATGCCTGCTGGGTATGAGGGTGAAAGCTTTGCCGTAGGTGCCCGTAAATCAGATAAGACTCTAATCACAAAAATTAATCAAGGATTTGAAACCCTTTATAAAAATGGAGAATTCCAAAAGATTTCTAACAAATGGTTTGGCGAAGATGTTGCCACAGACCAAGTTAAAGGGGAAAAATAAGATGATAACAACATTCTAGAAGGGATGTTGTTATTTTTTACGAAAAATACTTGAAATAAAACAAGTTATATTTTATACTATTGTTAGTTTATAAACTAACGAAGGAGCAAGCATGGGATATTTTGATTATTCAAGAGAGCCACAAAGTGATATTGCTTTTGTAGATATGAAATCTTTCTATGCGAGTGTGGAGTGTGTTGAACGTGGTCTGCATCCTCTTAAAACTTCTCTATGTGTGATGAGTAGGGCTGAAAATGCGAATGGTTTGATACTAGCTTCTTCACCCATATTTAAAAAAGTTTTTGGCAAGTCAAATGTTAGTCGTTCTTATGACTTACCTTTTGACATTCATTCTCGTAAGTTTCATTATTATAATGCCAAAAAACAAGGACTGCCAACGGATAGGGATTTTGTAGATTATATCGAATCTTGGGCCAAGGTTACCTTTATCGTCCCTCCTAGAATGGACCTTTATATCAAGAAGAATATTCAGATTCAACATATTTTCCAGAATTATGCTAGTGTTGAAGATATTCTTCCCTACTCGATTGATGAGGGTTTCATTGATCTCACATCGTCACTGAATTACTTTATTCCCGATAGGACTGTTACTAGAAAAGATAAGTTAGATATGATTTCAGGGCGTATTCAAAGAGATATTTGGAGGGAGACAGGTATTTACTCAACAGTTGGGATGTCTAACAGCAACCCCTTATTGGCCAAGTTAGCTCTTGATAATGAAGCCAAACATACGGCTACTATGAGAGCCAACTGGTCCTATGAAGATGTCGAGACTAAGGTTTGGAATATTCCCCATATGACCGATTTCTGGGGGATTGGTAAGCGGATGGAGAAGCGGCTAAACAAGTTGGGAATTTTCTCTATTCGAGAACTTGCGAATAGCAATCCTGATATCCTTAAAAAGGAATTAGGTGTTGCTGGACTGGACCTCTTTTTTCATGCTAACGGTATTGATGAGAGTAATGTTCATAAACCTTATAAACCAAAGTCACATGGCTTAGGAAATTCTCAAATCTTACCACGAGACTATGAGCGTCAAGCTGATATAGAATTGATTCTAAGAGAGATGGCAGAACAGGTAGCCATTAGATTAAGACGAGCCCATAAGAAAGCTTGTCAAGTTTCCATTAGCATTGGATTTTCAAAGCTAGAGGGCAAGCGTTCGCTACAAGCACAGATGAAGATTGAACCTGCTAATAACACAAGGATATTAATAGGACATGTCATTTCACTCTTTAGGAAGAAATATCAAGGAGGGGCTGTTCGAAGTGTGAGTGTCTCTTATGCAAATTTTGTAGATGAAGGGCTTCAAATTCTTTCTTTATTTGATAATCCAGATGACATTGATAAAGAAGAAAGGCTTCAAGCAGCTATAGATAGTATTCGCCAGGAATTTGGCTTTACTACTCTTCAAAAGGCTAATGCTTTACAAGAGGCCTCTAGGAGCCTTGCTCGTAGTAAGCTTATTGGTGGACACTCTGCTGGAGGATTGGATGGCTTAAAATGATAGACCGTAGTTATCTCCCCTTTCAATCAGCTAGGGAGCACCAGGATAGGGGAATGATGAAGTGGATGGGCTTTTTCTTGTCGGAACACACAAGTTCCCTACATGAAGATAAGACTAAAGAAGATTTTACGAGTCATTTGGAGGATTTGGAGAAATTTACCCTATTAAACCAGCTTTATACGGGACAATTATTGGGAAGTTTTCAGATGAAGGATAAAAATAGATGCTGTAGACATAGTGGCTATGTGGTTGAATTGAATCTTAATCAAGTTACGGTAAAATCTGACAAGCAGCATATACGGATTTACATTAAGGATATACTAGAAATTAGCTTGGGAGTTGAAGCCATAAATGAAGAAGAGAAAAATTTATGACGATAAGCTTCAGATTGACTATTTTTCTGATAGCTATTTAAAATTTGAAGAAGATTTTTATCGCTATTCTGCTATGGATATACCTCTGACCTTCTTGACGGATGACATTTTAAGAGAAATGGCAATCAGTCAGAAGAACTATTTTTTATTGAATAAAGAGAATGCTAGGGATGGACGCAACCATTATTTCCATTTTGAGGTCAGCCTTCTGGATTCTAGAACACTTGTAAGAAAATACAAGTATCTTGGAAATGATTGATTGGTACAAAGGGCTTTCACGAAAATTTCTAGATGGTAGAGAAAAAATATTATAAGCGTTGACATTTGTTGTGCAAGTGCTACAATGAAAGTGTTAAAGTTCTTATATGGAGGTAACTAAAATGAGAGCAGTTGTTGTTAATAATGAAGGTACAGGAGTAGAAGTTGTTAATCATGACAAACCAGCGGTAGTAGGACATGGTCAAGCTTTGGTTAAAGTGGAATATTGTGGTGTCTGTCATACGGACCTTCACGTAGCTCATGGAGATTTTGGTAAGGTTCCAGGTCGTATCTTGGGACATGAAGGAATTGGTATTGTCGAAGAAGTGGGTGAAGGCGTTGAAACACTTAAAAAAGGCGACCGTGTGTCAATTGCTTGGTTCTTTGAGGGATGTGGCCATTGTGAATATTGTACAACTGGTCGTGAAACTCTCTGTCGTTCTGTAAAAAATGCAGGTTATAATGTGGATGGTGGTATGAGTGACTATGCCTTGGTTACAGCTGACTATGCTGTGAAAGTTCCGGAAGGACTTAACCCAGCTCAAGCTTCATCTATTACTTGTGCAGGAGTCACAACCTATAAAGCGATTAAAGAGGCTAAAGTTGAACCTGGTCAATGGGTTGCAATCTACGGTGCTGGAGGACTAGGTAACTTGGCTATTCAATACGCTAAGAAAGTGTTTAATGCACGAGTAGTAGCTGTTGATATCAACCAAGATAAACTTGATTTGGCTAAAGAATCTGGTGCTGATTTAGTTGTAAATGGTAAGGAAGTTAAAGATGTGGCAGGCTATATCCAAGAAAAAACTGGTGGTACTCACAGTGCAGTTGTAACAGCTGTTTCTAAAGTTGCTTTCAACCAGGCTGTTGATAGTGTACGTGCCGGTGGGACAGTCGTTGCGGTTGGTCTACCATCTGAATATATGGAGCTCTCAATTGTCAAAACAGTTCTAGATGGTATCCGTGTTGTTGGATCTCTTGTAGGTACACGTAAAGACTTGGAAGAAGCCTTTGACTTCGGTGCACAAGGTTTGGTAGTACCGGTTGTTGAAACCGTTCCTGTTGATACAGCGGTAGAAGTCTTTGATCAAATGGAAAAAGGTGAAATTCAAGGACGTAAAGTATTGGATTTCACTAAGTAAGCAAACATCTTTATATGCTATCCTGACTATGTGAAGAGTCGAGTGGTGTAAACTTGAACTGATACTAGAAAGTTAGACAAATAATTTAAGTGAAGGATTTAGTTCTCTACTATATAGGACTAGGTCCTTTTAGTTTTACCTTAATTCGTTTGTTGTTGTAATATGTACTGTTCTCAAAAAGATAGACAAAATTTTATTCATTTGAAAAGTAGTAAAAAAGTTATATAATGATTTCGTAAATAAAGAGTTAAAGAATATTATCATTTATAACAAGGAGTATGAAATGGATTCTACCAACTTGGACTCGGAACTATTCATAGAGTTTAAATCACGTGGGAAACGATGCCAACTTTTATATATATCCGATAGCCATAGTGAAGGGTTATATGAGATTGTTTCTACTGAACGAGAACGTCTTGCTATGTGGCTTCCTTGGGTGGATGAAATGAAAAGTATTGAAAATGAAGAAGCGTTTATAAAGTATGCACGAGAAAAAATGGAGCGCAATGAGTTATTTATGTTAACAATTTGCGTCAATCAGAAACCAGTAGGGATGATAGATATACATAATATTGATTCACAAAAATATCAAGCCGAAATTGGATATTGGATATCAGAAAAATATGAAAATCAAGGTTTTGTAAAGCAGGGATTAAAAGAATTAATAAAAATCATTCCATCCAAATTTAAAATTGATAAGCTTTTGATTTATATAGATGTAGATAATGTTAAAAGTAAGTTTATACCGATCAGTTTAGGTTTTAAAAAGGAAAGCGAAATTTCCCAATTCGAGTTCTATAATGGATCCTATCATGATTTTGAAATTTATGGGCTAAATGTCAATGAAAGAAATATAGCAAATGGTTAAAGTGAAATTTTTACAAAGAAAGAACTATCTGAGTGTTTTGATTTTCCCCATTGTCTAAGTATGTTGTAAGAGTTAGTACTGAACATCAGAAAAGGAAAAAATTTTTCTGACTCCATAACATTGCTTATTGGTTTATTTTTGTAATTAAGATATAAAAAATCCCCACCAGAAAGAAATTCTGGTGGGGTATTTGGTGGGGAACCAAATATAATTAATTAGATTTTAGCGTTTTAAAACAATTCAAAATGCTGTTAAATCAATCAAGTCACTTTAAATTAGGTTTATATTTTACTCCCACTCTACGGTTGCAGGTGGTTTACTTGTAATATCGTAGACGATACGGTTAACGTGGTCAACTTCGTTAACGATTCGAACAGAAATCTTTTGAAGAACTTCCCATGGAAGTTTCGCAAAGTCAGCTGTCATACCGTCGATTGAAGTGATAGCACGGATAGCGATAGTGTAGTCGTAAGTACGGCCATCACCCATAACACCGACAGATCGAACGCCTGTGTTAACAGTGAAGTATTGCCATACATCACGCTCAAGACCAGCTTTGGCAATTTCTTCGCGAAGAATAGCATCAGACTCACGAACAGTTTCAAGTTTCTCTTCAGTGATCTCACCCATAACACGGATGGCAAGTCCTGGTCCTGGGAAAGGTTGACGCCAAACAACTTCGTCAGGCATTCCCATTTCAGTACCAAGGGCACGTACTTCATCTTTAAAGAGGGTATTAAGTGGTTCAATCAATTCAAACTGCATGTCTTCTGGAAGACCACCAACATTGTGGTGAGATTTGATTGTTTGAGCTGTCTCAGTACCTGATTCAATAATATCAGTGTAGAGTGTTCCTTGAGCTAGGAAGTCTACACCTTTAAGTTTGCTTGCTTCGTCATCAAAGACGTAAACAAACTCGTTACCGATGATTTTACGTTTTTTCTCAGGATCATCAACACCAGCCAAGAGGTCCAGGAAGCGTTTAGAAGCATCAACACGGATAATGTTAAGTCCAAATTTACCTCCAAGCATCTCCATAACTTGGTCACCTTCACCTTTACGGAGAAGACCGTGGTCAACGAAGATACATGTCAATTGATCTCCAATAGCTTTTTGCAAAAGGACACCAACAACAGATGAATCAACTCCACCTGAGAGTCCAAGAAGGACTTTACGGTCACCAACTGTTTCACGGATTTGTGCAATTTGCATATCTACGAAGTTAGCCATTGACCAGTCACCTTTGGCACCACAGATACCGAAAGCAAAGTTTTTCAAGATATCGTTACCATATACAGAGTGACGAACTTCTGGGTGGAATTGGATACCGTAGAAGTTTTTCTCAGTATTTTCCATTGCGGCGAATGGGCAATCTACTGAGTCACCAACAAGATGGAAACCTTCTGGAATTTCTGTAACAGCATCACCGTGGCTCATAAGAACGACTTGTTCTTCAGGAGTTCCTGCAAAGAGTTCAGATTGGGCACGAAGGCGAAGTGTTGATTGGCCATACTCACGGTTACCAGCTTCACCAGCAGGAACAACTTTACCACCGAGTTTGTGGGTCAACAGTTGCATTCCGTAACAGATTCCAAGAATTGGAATACCAAGTTCAAAAATTTCTTCGTCAATACCAAAGGCATCTTCGGCATAAACAGAGTTAGGACCACCTGAAAGTACGATACCGATAGGATCGATGGCACGGACTTCATCAGCGGTAATTTTATGGCTTTTCAACTCAGAGAAAACGCCGAATTCACGAATACGACGTGCAATAAGCTGATTGTATTGGCTACCATAGTCTAGAACAATGATTTTCTGCACATCATTCAATGTAGAAATGTCAGTCATTATTACCCTTTCTTTTTACGTCACATAAGGACTCTTATGCTTTCATTGTATCACAAATTTAAGGACTTAGCACCTAGATTTATACGAGAAGCTACAAGTCATTTAATCACCTTTACAATTCTGACTCTTTTTTTGTAAAATAGGGATAACAAGGGGGGTATTAGATGTTACCAGCGTATATTCGCATACATGATAAAATAAAAAAAGATATTGATGAAGGTACTTGGAAAATTGGGCAACGTCTTCCTAGTGAGCGAGATCTTTGCGAAACTTTTGATGTCAGTCGCATGACTGTACGGCAGGCCATAACACTGTTAGTTGACGAGGGAATTTTGGAGCGTAAACCAGGTAGTGGGACCTTCGTTGCCAGTAGTCGTGTTAAGGAGAAGATGCGTGGAACCACGAGTTTTACGGAAATCGTCAAAGCGCAAGGCAAGAAGCCGTCTAGTCAGCTTATTTCTTATAAACGTCTACATCCCAATGAGTTTGAAATCAAGAATTTAGGTGTCTTACCACAGTCTTATGTGATTAGGATGGAGCGTGTTCGCTTTGCCGATGACATCCCAGTTGCATATGAGATTGCTAGTATCCCTGAAAAGATTATCCGTGGCTTTGAAGAATCTGAAATTACAGAACATTTCTTCAAGACCTTAACCGATAATGGTTATGAAATAGGGAAGAGCCAACAAACCATTTCGGCTAGTTTGGCCAATAGTAGTCTAGCCAAGCACCTCAAGGTTAAGACTGGTGATGCCCTCTTAAGTCTGACGCAAATTTCCTTTCTTCAAGATGGACAGGCTTTCGAATATGTACGTAGCTACTATGTCGGTGATCGTTTTGAGTTTTATTTGGAGAACAATTAGAAGTCACTGCTTTTTTCTGCACAAGAATCGTGCTAACACCATGATTTTATGGTAAAATGGAGCTTATGGAAATTGAAAAAACCAATCGCATGAATGCTCTTTTTGAGTTCTATGCTGCCTTGTTAACAGATAAGCAGATGAACTATATTGAGCTTTATTATGCGGATGATTATAGTTTGGCAGAAATTGCTGAAGAATTTGGCGTCAGTCGTCAGGCGGTGTATGATAACATCAAACGTACTGAGAAGATTTTGGAAGCTTACGAGATGAAATTACATATGTATTCAGATTACATCGTCCGTAGCCAAATTTTTGATGATATCATCGAAAAATACCCAGATGATAGCTATCTTCAGGAACAAATTGAAATTCTAAGTAGCATTGATAATAGAGATTAGATTCAAGCAGAAAGTAAGAGAGGAAATAATATATGGCTTTTGAAAGCTTAACGGAACGCTTGCAAGGCGTTTTCAAAAATCTAAGACGTAAAGGAAAACTTTCAGAGAAAGAAGTTCAAGAAGTCACTAAAGAGATTCGTTTGGCACTCCTTGAAGCAGACGTTGCCCTACCGGTTGTTAAGACATTTATCAAACGTGTTCGTGAACGTGCCGTAGGTCACGAAATCATTGATACTCTTGATGCTTCACAACAAATCATCAAGATTGTTAATGAAGAATTAACAGAGATTCTTGGGTCTGAAACATCTGAAATTGAGAAATCTCCAAAGATTCCAACTATCATAATGATGGTTGGTCTCCAAGGGGCTGGTAAAACAACCTTTGCTGGTAAATTAGCTAATAAGCTGATTAAAGAACAAGAAGCTCGCCCAATGATGATTGCGGCGGATATCTATCGTCCAGCAGCCATTGACCAGTTGAAGACCTTGGGCCAACAAATTAATGTTCCTGTTTTTGATATGGGAACAGAGACACCAGCGGTTGAGATTGTCAAAAATGGTTTGGAACAAGCGCGTGCCAATAAAAATGACTATGTCTTGATTGATACGGCGGGTCGTTTGCAGATTGACGAAACCCTCATGCAAGAGTTGCGTGATATCAAGGATTTCGCCCATCCAAACGAAATTCTCTTGGTTGTTGATAGCATGATTGGTCAGGAAGCTGCTAATGTTGCCAAGGAGTTCAATGAACAACTGGATATCACAGGTGTCGTTCTTACTAAAATTGACGGTGACACACGTGGTGGTGCGGCTCTTTCTATTCGTGAGATTACTGGTAAGCCAATTAAATTCACAGGTACTGGTGAGAAAATTACGGATATTGAGACTTTCCACCCAGACCGCATGTCAAGCCGTATCTTGGGAATGGGAGACCTTCTTACCCTTATTGAAAAAGCTTCTCAAGAGTACGACGAGAAAAAATCTCTTGAGTTGGCTGAGAAGATGCGTGAAAACACCTTTGACTTCAATGACTTCATCGACCAATTAGACCAAGTGCAAAATATGGGTCCTATGGAGGATTTGCTTAAGATGTTGCCAGGTATGGCTAACAATCCAGCCTTGGCTAATGTTAAAGTAGACGAGAAACAGATTGCACGCAAGCGTGCCATTGTATCATCAATGACACCAGAAGAGCGTGAAAATCCTGATCTCTTGACACCGAGTCGTCGTCGCCGTATTGCCAATGGTTCGGGAAATACCTTCATCGAAGTAAACAAGTTTATTAAAGACTTCAACCAAGCCAAACAAATGATGCAAGGTGTTATGTCTGGTGATATGGAGCAAATGATGCGTCAAATGGGTCTTAACCCAAATAATATGCCAAAAAACATGCCAAATATGCCTGATATGGGTAATATGGATATGTCTGCCCTTGAAGGCATGATGGGTGGCGCAGGTATGCCGGATCTTGGGAACATGGACCTTAGCCAAATGCTTGGTGGTGGTCTTAAAGGTAAGGTCGGTTCATTTGCTATGAAACATGCTATGAAACGTCAAGCTAACAAGATGAAGAAGGCTAAGAAAAAACGTAAATAAGAAAGGACTAGGGCTTATGGCTCTAGTTTTTTTATGGCATATTGACTTCTAGGGATATACATTGTAATATACTAGTGTATATACAATAAAAAGGAGTAGATTATGAAACCGAAAAAGAGAATTCAAGAAATGACCTTTGCAGCTTTGTTAACTGCGATTGCTATCCTTATCCCGAGTATTATGCCAATTAAATTAATCATTCCACCGGCTTCTTATACCTTGGGGAGTCACGTTCCAATATTTCTAGCTATGTTTATATCGCCCTGGGTAGCAGCTTTTGTTATCTTAGCGTCTAGTTTAGGATTCCTTATGGCCGGCTATCCGATTGTCATTGTTTTTAGGGCATTCTCGCATATCGTCTTTGGTTTGTTAGGAGCTTTTTATTTGAAAAAATTCCCTCAAACAATAGAAAACCATAAATCATCACTAATTTTTAACTTTGTTTTAGGTGTTATTCATGCTGTAGCTGAAGTAATTGCTTGTGTGATTTTTTATTCAGTAACGGGAGAGGACTTCCAAAAACTATTTTATGTTCTGTTTGTTTTAGTTGGATTTGGTACTATTGTCCATAGTATGATAGACTATGTTATAGCATTAACGATTTTCAAAAGTATTCGAAAAATTCGATAGTTGTAAGAGGAGTTGTTTAGTCTATGACTTTAAATCGCAAGCAAGAATTATTGGCACTGTTAAAGCAGTCTAAAGAAGCGATAAATGGGCAGAGTTTGGCGGAACATTTTGGTGTTACCCGTCAAATCATTGTCCAAGATATTGCACTTTTGCGAGCAGATGGTGCTCAAATTATTTCAACTAACAGGGGTTATATTTATAAAAACAGTGATGATAATTCTTATGAGCATCGACTCTTTAAAGTGAATCATACGGTGAATGACATGGAAGAAGAGCTTCTAGCCATTGTCGATAATGGGGGGCGTATTCAAAATATCATGATTGATCATCCAGTCTATGGTGAAATTCAAACCTTGTTGAAGTTGACTTGTCGTCGAGATGTTAGACATTTTTTAGAACAAGCAGCGTCAAGCGATTTTCGTCCACTATCTGAATTAACCAATGGTGTTCACTATCACCTTGTTGAAGCTGATAGTCAACAAGATTTAGATTACATTGAAGAGGCACTTGACAATATAGGATTTTTGGTCAAAGAATAATACAAAAGAGAAATGTAAAAGTAGTTGATTTCACTTGAAATCAACTACTTTTTTTGGTAAACTTATGTTAGTTTATTAACTTACGGAGGTGGCTATGTTTTCAGGACAAAAACTAAAGGAAATTCGAGAAGCGCAAGGAATGAGTCAAGCATCAGTGGCTAAGCATCTGGGAATTTCACGCTCCTCTTATTTTAATTGGGAAAATGGTAAGACAAAGCCAAATCAAAAGAATCTTACAGTATTGGCCCAACTTTTTGGCGTGGCTGAGACCTATTTTCTGTCTGAACATGAGATAGTGGAAGTTTACTTGGAACTTAATGACGAAAATCGTAAAGAAGCTTTGAGACTCACTAAGGCTCTTTTAGAAGAACAAGAAGCAGAAAGGCAGAAAGCACCTGTTATTCCGTTATACTCTTACAAAGTTTTCGAGCGTTTATCAGCCGGAACAGGATATACTTATTTTGGTGATGGCAATTATGATGAAGTTTTCTATGATGAAGAATTAGACCATGATTTTGCTTCTTGGGTTTTTGGAGATTCTATGGAACCCACTTACTTAAATGGAGAAGTAGTGTTGATCAAACAAACTGGTTTTGATTATGATGGTGCTGTTTATGCTGTGGATTGGGATGGTCAAACCTATATCAAAAAGGTTTATCGTGAGGAAGAGGGCCTGCGTTTAGTTTCTCTTAATAAACGCTACGGTGACAAATTTGCTCCTTATGATGAAGACCCTCGAATTATCGGTAAAATTGTCGGTAACTTCATGCCTATTGAGGCCTAACCAAGTGATAACAATTGGGCATCTCAACCTAAATCTGTTATAATATAAGTGAAGTAAAGCCAAGATTTTGGCTTTTTTTAAAAGAGTTTATATGATATTTTACTAAGGCTATTAAAGAGGAGAAAAACAAATGGCAACTATTCAATGGTTCCCTGGGCACATGTCCAAGGCTCGCCGACAGGTCCAGGAAAATATAAAGCATGTTGATTTTGTCACTATTTTAGTGGATGCACGTTTACCATTTTCAAGTCAAAACCCTATGTTGACTAAGATTGTTGGCGACAAGCCTAAGCTTTTAATTCTCAATAAATCGGATCTTGCTGACAGCAATCGGACCAAAGAGTGGCGTACTTACTTTGAGAAACAAGGCATTAAAACTCTGGCTATTAATTCCAAGGAGCAGTCTACGGTTAAATTGGTGACAGATGCTGCTAAGATTCTTATGTCTGAGAAAATTCAACGCTTGCGTGAACGTGGGATTCAGAAAGAGAACTTGAGAACCATGATTATTGGTATTCCAAATGCAGGGAAATCAACCTTGATGAACCGCCTCGCTGGTAAAAAAATTGCTGTTGTGGGAAATAAACCTGGTGTTACAAAAGGCCAACAATGGTTGAAGTCAAATAAGGACTTGGAAATTCTTGATACTCCGGGTATCTTGTGGCCTAAGTTTGAGGATGAATTGGTTGGCTTGAAACTTGCTTTGACGGGTGCTATCAAAGACCAGCTGTTACCAATGGATGAAGTTACTATTTTTGGACTCAACTACTTTAAAACCTACTATCCAGAACGTCTCGAGGAACGTTTTAAAGGGATTGACCTTGAAGAAGAGGCTCCAGAAATCATTATGGAAATGACCCAAAAACTAGGCTTTCGTGAAGATTATGACCGTTTTTACAGTCTTTTTGTCAAAGATGTTCGTGATGGAAAACTAGGCCGTTACACACTTGATATTGTTGGGGTTGATACTGATGGCGACAATTAAAGAAGTCAAGGAACAATTAGCAACTTTGACAGACCTAGACGACCATCGTTGGGCGACATTTGAGGAAGATAGCCGTACTGGGGTACAGACCGCTATTAAGCAACGCCGTAAGGCCATCCTGGCGGAGATTGCGGAGGATGAGCGTTTGGAAACGATGCTTAATTACGAAAAATTGCTCTATGCCCAGGGAGTTGAACTCATTGCAGGTGTTGATGAAGTTGGACGAGGCCCCCTGGCTGGACCAGTGGTTGCCGCAGCTGTTATCTTGCCAAAGCTTTGCAAAATCAAAGGCCTCAATGACAGTAAAAAAATCCCAAAATCAAAACATAAAGCCATCTATAAGCAGGTAATGAAACAAGCAGTGGCTGTCGGTATTGGTGTTAAGGACAATCATGTCATTGACGATGTCAATATTTATGAGGCAACTAAACTTGCTATGATTGAAGCTATTGAAAACCTCAGTCCTCAACCAGAACAGTTGTTAATTGATGCTATGACTTTAGATTTACCTATAGGACAAACATCAATTATTAAGGGGGATGCTAATTCCTTATCTATTGCTGCAGCATCAATCGTAGCAAAGGTAACCCGTGATGAGATGATGGCTGATTATGATCAAGAGTATCCTGGCTATGCATTTACCAAAAATGCAGGCTATGGAACTAAAGAGCATTTATCTGGTTTGGATAAACTTGGTATCACGCCAATTCATAGAAGAAGCTTTGAACCCATAAAGTCAATGCTTAAAAAGTAGGTGAGCAGAGTGATTGTAGCTATTGATATCGGAGGAACCTTTGTCAAGTTTGGTTTAGTTGACGATAATTTCAATATTACCAATCAATCTAAAGTTCCAACTCCAGCAAGCATAGATGATTTCTGGGGAACTTTAGAAAATATTGTTTCATCATATGAAGATGAAATTTCGGGGATTGCTATTGCGTGTCCGGGAGAAATTAATAGTAAACGTGGCTTTGTTTTCAAGGGTGGCCTTATCCCTTATTTAACAGCTATTCCTCTTGGAACAGGTCTATCTAAAACTTTTCAATTACCTGTAAAGGTTATTAATGATGCTGATGCGGCTGCTCTGGCTGAAGCTAGATATGGTAGTCTACAAGAAGTTGATTGTGGTGCTGCTTTGGTTTTAGGTACGGGTGTTGGCTTAGGACTCGTCTCTCAGGGAGCCCTGTTAACACCTCTCTTGGTTTCCAAATTTCTGATAGGACCAAGTTCTCAAAGTAAGAGTCAAACGGCTCTCCCTTTCAAGTGGGCCTTGTTTAAGCAGGCACTGATTAGCCTTGTTGATAATAAAGGTTCTGCGGTTGGTTTTGTCCATGAGGCCAGTCAATTACTTGGCTTAGATCAGGATGATGGTCCAGCTGTCTTCTCAGCTATAGAAGAAGGTCAATTTGAAAAACTCAATTCGCTATTTAAGGACTATTGTCATGAAATTGCGGTGCTTATTCTGAATTTACAGACTTTCATGAACTTAGAAAGAGTCGTTATCGGCGGTGGCATCAGCAGGCAAAATTCTTTGATAGAAGGTATTGTTAATGCTTATGAAGAGTTATTTAATGAAAAGTCTGATATAGGTTTTGAGCCAATTTCGATTCAAGCTTGTCATTTCCATAACGACAGTAACCTCCTAGGCGCAGCGTCTTATTTTATGTCTGAAAATGATTTATAATCAAGGAAAGTTCCATAAAGGGAACTTTTTTCTTTATCTCTTGCGAATAAAGAAATGGAGGTATTTATATGAATAACTTTGAACTTTTTAAACTAAAAGCCGCTGGATTGACGAATTTAAACATCCTTAATATTTTAGACTATCAGAAGACTCAAGATAGAAAATTAAGTTTACGAGATATGGCAGTGGTTTCAAAGTCTAAAAATGCCGTTCTTTTTATGGAAAAATACAAGACTTTAGATATTAAGCAACTTAAAGAGCAGTATCAGCGTTATCCGACAGTATCTATTTTTGACCAGGAGTATCCGATTGAGTTAAAGCACACCTACAATCCACCAGTTCTCCTCTTTTATCAAGGAAATATTGAGTTGTTGAGTAAACCTAAGTTAGCAATTGTTGGGGCAAGGAAGTGCTCTGAAACAGGAAAACAGTCGGTTCGTAAGGTTGTTAATGAACTCGGTAATCATTTTACTATCGTTAGTGGCTTGGCGCGTGGCATTGATACCTGTGCCCATATGGAAGCTTTGAAAAATAAAGGTAACACCATTGCAGTTATTGGGACTGGACTAGACGTCTATTATCCTAAAGAAAATAAAGCTTTGCAGGATTATATGAGTAAAAATCATCTCGTGCTTTCAGAATATGCACCGAGTGAACAACCTCTCAAGTATCATTTTCCAGAACGAAATCGTATTATTTCAGGCTTGTGTCAGGGGGTTTTAGTTGTAGAGGCTAAGCTTCGATCGGGAAGTTTGATTACTTGTGAGCGTGCCATGGAGGAAGGAAGAGATGTTTTTGCTATTCCAGGAAATATTTTAGACGGAAAATCGGATGGCTGTCATCACCTCATTCAAGAGGGCGCAAAGTGTATTACGACGGGATTTGATATCCTTTCTGAGTTTTCTTAAAAATCAAACTTCTCCTATAGAGAAAAAATTTTTTTATTGACAGTTTAAGGAAAGGACGGTATTATGTTAGTTGCTCGGTCCAAGGTGTTGCACTTTTTAATGTCTTGTGACTAAAATATAGACAGATTAATGGCGCAGCCAGTTTATAACAAAATAAGGAAATAATCTATGGCGACAGCAACGACAACAAAAACGAAAACTAAAACAACAAAGAAATCAACGGCAAAAAAGACGACTAAAAAAAGAGCGACACCAAAGAAAAATTTGGTTATTGTGGAGTCTCCTGCCAAAGCAAAAACCATTGAAAAGTACCTTGGGCGCAATTATAAAGTTGTAGCCTCTGTTGGGCATATCCGTGATTTGAAAAAATCAAGTATGTCCATTGACTTTGAAAACAATTACGAACCACAATATATCAATATTCGTGGTAAGGGACCACTTATCAATGAATTAAAGAAAGAAGCTAAGAAAGCTAAGCAAGTCTTTCTCGCAAGTGACCCGGACCGTGAAGGAGAAGCTATTTCATGGCATTTGTCACATATCCTTGGACTGGATGATCACGATAAGAATCGAGTTGTGTTCAATGAAATCACAAAGGATGCAGTGAAAAATGCCTTTGTGGAGCCACGCGCCATTGACATGGACTTGGTAGATGCGCAGCAAGCTCGTCGTGTCTTGGACCGTATTGTGGGTTATTCAATCTCTCCACTTCTTTGGAAGAAGGTTAAGAAAGGTCTTTCTGCAGGGCGTGTCCAATCAGTAGCTCTTAAGCTTATTATTGACCGTGAGAATGAAATTAAGGCCTTTAAACCAGAAGAATACTGGACTATTGATGGTGCCTTTAAGAAGGGGGCTAAGAAGTTTCAGGCTAGCTTCTATGGCTTGGATGGTAAAAAGCTTAAGCTCAACAATAATGACGATGTTCAAGCTGTTCTTTCTCGTATCACGAGTGATGACTTTAATGTTGATAAGGTAGAGAAAAAAGAACGCCGTCGTAATGCACCATTGCCATATACAACGTCATCACTACAACAGGATGCTGCCAATAAGATTAACTTCCGTACACGTAAGACCATGATGGTTGCTCAGCAGTTGTACGAGGGGATTAATCTGGGTTCAGGGGCTCAGGGGTTGATTACATATATGCGTACGGACTCAACACGTATCAGTCCGGTTGCTCAAAACCAAGCTGCTGAATTTATTACAGAACGCTTTGGTTCTAAGTATTCTAAGCATGGTAGCAAGGTGAAAAATAGCTCAGCAGCTCAAGATGCCCATGAGGCTATTCGTCCTTCAAATGTTTTTCAAACGCCAGAAAGCATTGCCAAGTATTTGGATAAGGATCAACTCAAGCTCTATACCCTTATTTGGAATCGTTTTGTAGCCAGTCAAATGACAGCTGCAGTATTTGATACGATGAAGGTGACCTTGTCTCAAAATGGTGTCATTTTCACAGCAAATGGAAGCCAAATCAAGTTTGACGGTTATATGGCCGTTTACAACGACTCTGATAAGAACAAAATGCTTCCTGATATGGCTGAGGGTGATACGGTTAAGAAGGTTGTGACAACGCCTGAACAACACTTCACCCAACCTCCTGCACGCTATTCTGAAGCGACATTGATTAAGACGCTAGAAGAAAACGGCGTTGGTCGTCCGTCTACTTATGCGCCAACGCTTGATGTTATCCAACGTCGCTACTATGTCAAATTGGTGGCTAAACGATTTGAACCAACTGAACTTGGTGAAATCGTCAATAGCTTAATCGTCGAATTCTTCCCAGACATCGTGGATGTTAAATTCACCGCCGAGATGGAAGGGAAACTCGATAAAGTCGAAATCGGTAAGGAACAATGGCAGAAGGTCATTGATGAATTCTTCAAACCTTTCCAAAAAGAATTGGAAAAAGCTGAAGAAGGTATTGAAAAAATCCAAATCAAGGATGAGCCTGCTGGTTTTGATTGTGATCTCTGTGGTCACCCAATGGTCATCAAACTTGGTCGCTACGGTAAGTTCTACGCATGTAGTAATTTCCCAGACTGTCATAACACCAAGGCCATTACTAAAGAAATTGGCGTTACTTGTCCAACCTGTGGTCAAGGTCAGGTCATCGAACGTAAGACAAAACGTAATCGTGTCTTCTACGGTTGTGACCGCTATCCTGACTGTGAATTTACGTCATGGGATATTCCTGTTGGACGTAACTGTCCTAAATCAGGCGATTACCTCGTCGAGAAGAAAGTACGTGGTGGTGGCAAACAAGTCATCTGTAGTAACGAAGAGTGTGATTACAAAGAATCTGTTGTTAAATAAAGACATAGCTATCTCAAGTTAAGACTTGGGATAGTTTTTTGTATTTTATCCAAAAAACTGATACTTTCCTTAAATTTGTTTTTTATACTAATGATGAAAGAAAGGAGAGTTACTATGAAATGTTTAAGTCTATCAGGTTTCCAACTCAAATATATAGCCCTCATTACTATGGTATTCGACCATATTCACTATTTTTTTGAGTATACAGGAAAAATACCCATTTGGTTTACTATGATTGGGAGATTAGCGGCCCCCTTGTTCCTTTTTACTGTGATTGAAGGTTTCGTTCATACACGCAATCGAAAAAAATACTTCCTAAAGATTTATGCTTTAGCAATTTTGATGGGATTGATTCAGTTTGGATTTTATAATTTTCTACATCCTCTTGTAAGGGCAGATGGTTTCTTTCCACAAAATATGATGTTGTCATCGTTCGCTATTTTGCTCGTTGCTCTTCAAGGTATTGCTTGGATTCAAGAAAAGAAATATCTAAAAGGAATCCCAACCTTACTTTTCCCCTTATTGCTTCCATGGTTAATGGCACCTTTTTATCTGCTAAGCGCAAACAAACCTATGTTAGGTTTTCTACTAAATTTACTCAATTTTACAGTGCTACCAGTTCATACATTTATCAGCGATGGAGGGACGTGGTTGCTTTTGACTGGTATCGCTATGTATCTTTGTCATAAGAATCTTAAGAAAGAAGTGCTTGCTTTTGTGAGTGTTAGTCTTGTTTGGGTACTAATGGCGATTGTATTGGGTAGACTTTCTATTCACGACTTAATGTTTAAATATATTGAATGGATGGAACTATTTGCAGCTCCTTTGATGCTTTGTTATAACGGTCAAAGAGGGAACGGGTCAAAATATTTATTCTATGTCTTTTACCCAACACATATTTATCTACTCTACGCCTTGTCAGTTGTCTTCTATAGATGATATGATAAGGGTAAATTTGTATGAAAGGAGAGGTCATGGCTCAGATACTTGTTATTGATGATCAGGAAGATATTGTAAAATTGGTTGTAAAGGCCTTAGAGCTTCAAAACCATAAGGTGACAGGACTTACGAGTGTTTTGGACTTGGATAAGAACTCGTTGCCACGGTTTGACTTGATATTGCTGGATATCATGATGCCTGATGTTGACGGTCTCCAGTTCTGTCATGAGATTCGGGAACAGGTGGATTGCCCCATCCTCTTTATTACAGCCAGAACGCAAGAAGGGGATATCGTTCAGGGATTGAGCTATGGGGCGGATGATTATATTTGCAAACCATTTGGGGTTAAAGAACTCCAGGCGCGTGTGGCTGCTCACTTGAGACGGGAACATCGTGAACGTCACCATAAGCTTTCACTTGGAGATTTTCAGTTTGATTTGTCGGCTCAGGAGCTTTATGTTGAGAATCAGTTGTTAGATTTGACTAAGTCGGAGTATGGTATTTGTCAATTTTTGGCTGAAAATAAGGGCCAAGTCTTTTCAAAAGAACAAATCTACACGCATTTGTATGGCTATGAGGATAAAGGAAGTCCAACAGCAGTGGCTGAACATATTAAAAATATCCGTGCAAAGCTCAAAGATGTTGGGCAAAATCCTATTGAAACAGTTTGGGGGATTGGTTACAAGTGGCACTAATTAAAAAACGAGAACACTCTCTAAGAACACTATTGTTATCTTATGTTGCCAGCTTGACGGTCCTATCGGCAATCAGTAGCCTACTTATTTTGTCTGTATTCAGCTTGTCTTATCGTTTTGGAGTTGTGATTCCAGCAAATCAAGTTGAGAGTGATTTGTCTGCTGTGAGAAGTGATATTGAAACTTCTAAGGTCTTTAATCCTGATGTTTTACCGGATGGTACTAGTTATGTTTTTTTAACTAGGGAATTTAAGCTTAAGAAGTCTAACATGCCAGTTAACTTGCAAGAAGAATCCTTACTAAATTACCAATTCAAGAATGCTCACGGTGGGATATACGGCTATTTTCAGTCTTTTGAACGGTCAGATGGCATAGTCATTGTCAACTATCAACTATCACCTCGGTATCGTAACGCTTGGATGAACCAGTATTTTCCCAATGCTGATCTTATGATGATTGGTTCAATGATGGTGTCCATTTTACTCATCTTTGTTGTTTTAACATTCTTCTATGCCAATAAATTACGTCAACAGCTTAGACCAATACTGAGAGCAACTGAGAAAATAGCAGAGCAAGACTTGGATTTTCAAACCTCCCGGTCTACCATTAAGGAGTTTAATCAAGTTTTAAGTGGTTTGGACCACATGCGTGCTGCACTTCGTGACTCTTTGATGGAAAATTGGAAGGCAGAGCAGGATAAGCAAAATCAGATTTCTGCCTTAACTCATGACCTAAAGACCCCACTGACAGTTGCTCGTGGCAATGCTGAACTCTTAGCTATGACTCCCTTGGATGCGGAACAGATGGACTTATTAGAGCATTTTCAAAAGGGGATTACACAGGTTGATGCTTATGTTAAAGAGTTGTCCGAACTCAACAAAACGAGTTTGACGAAAACCTTGACACTTGAAGACATTTCGGTTAGGGAATTTGTTGAAGACATTTACTCTCAAACCTTGTCACTAGCTCAAACCAAACAAATCAATGTTGCATTTGACAAGAAGGATATTAAGAAAGAAATCATAGGACATTGGGACAGGTCCTTGTTGAATCGAGCTTTTATGAATATTGTTGCTAATGCGGTAGAGCATACGCCAAGTGGTAGTCAGTTGCTCTTAACTGCTAGGGTAGAAGAAGATGAATTTACGTTTATCTGCCTTGACTCTGGCCCTGGATTTTCCCTTGAATCTCTTGAAAAGGCTACTCAGCTCTTTTATCAAGAGGATAAGAGCAGACAAAGTCGCAATCACAGTGGTCTTGGTCTAACTATTGCCAATGATATTGTTCGCTTACATCATGGTAGTCTTTCGCTTTCAAATTGTGATAATACAGGTGGTGCTAAAGTGACTATCATTTTACCCCTATAAATACAGATGACTCCTAGTCGCCAGACGAGGAGTTTTTTGCTATACTACTAAGAGTAAAAATGAAGAAAGATTTGTGGGGGCAGGATTTCATCTTGTTCCCGAAGAGGTATTAGTGTCATGTCTCAATCAAAAGCAGATTATATTAACGTGATTGGAGCTGGTTTGGCCGGCTCCGAGGCGGCTTATCAGATTGCCAAACGTGGTATTCCGGTAAAACTTTATGAAATGCGTGGGGTCAAAGCAACACCTCAGCATAAGACAACAAATTTTGCAGAATTAGTTTGTTCTAACTCTTTCCGTGGAGATAGCTTGACAAATGCTGTAGGGCTTCTTAAAGAAGAAATGCGTCGCTTGGACTCTATCATTATGCGTAATGGAGAAGCTCACCGTGTGCCAGCTGGTGGTGCCATGGCTGTGGACCGTGAAGGTTATGCAGAAGCAGTGACAGCTGAAATTAAGAACAATCCATTAATTGAAGTTATCCGTGAAGAAATCACAGAAATTCCTGATGATGCCATTACAGTTATTGCTTCAGGTCCTTTGACTTCTGATGCTTTAGCTAAAAAAATTCATGAGCTCAATGGTGGAGATGGGTTCTATTTCTATGATGCCGCTGCACCGATTGTTGATAAAGCGACTATCGACATGAACAAGGTTTACCTTAAGTCACGCTACGACAAGGGTGAAGCTGCTTATCTAAACTGTCCAATGACCAAGGAAGAATTTATGGCCTTCCATGAAGCCTTGACAACAGCTGAAGAAGCCCCCTTAAATTCTTTCGAAAAAGAAAAATATTTCGAAGGGTGTATGCCTATCGAAGTCATGGCCAAACGTGGTATTAAGACAATGCTCTATGGCCCTATGAAGCCAGTTGGTTTGGAGTATCCTGAGGATTACAAGGGGCCACGTGATGGGGATTTCAAGACACCTTATGCGGTTGTTCAGCTTCGTCAGGACAATGCGGCTGGTAGCCTCTATAATATCGTTGGTTTCCAAACCCACCTCAAATGGGGAGAGCAAAAGCGTGTTTTCCAAATGATTCCAGGTCTTGAAAATGCTGAATTTGTGCGATATGGGGTTATGCACCGCAATTCCTACATGGATTCGCCAAACTTGCTTAAACAGACCTTCCAATCAAAATCAAACCCTAACTTGTTCTTTGCTGGACAAATGACTGGTGTTGAAGGTTATGTTGAATCAGCTGCCTCAGGATTGGTTGCTGGAATCAATGCTGCCTGTCTCTTTAAGGGTGAAGATGAAGTTATCTTCCCTCAGACAACAGCTATCGGTAGTCTTCCCTATTATGTGACACATGCTGAAAGCAAACATTTCCAACCAATGAATGTTAACTTCGGTATTATCAAAGAGTTAGAAGGCCCACGTATTCGTGACAAGAAAGAGCGTTATGAAAAAATTGCTGAGCGAGCTCTTAAAGATTTACAAGCTTTTATTCAAGCATAGAAAACAACAAAATCCCTTACTGTATTGGTAAGGGATTTTGTAATTAGCAGCATAATCACGCTAATGAAAAATAGTTAATTTGTTACCTGTCATATAGTTAGAGACTATAAAAGGCCCAAGTCTGCAAAAACTGGCATCCTGTGGTAAAATGAAAAGAAAATAATGAAAGTTGAAATCATGCAAAAAACATTATTTATCATTAAACCAGATGCTGTTAAACGTCACCTCGTTGGACAAGTCATTGACCGTATTGAGCGTCGTGGCTTTACTATTGAACGTATGGAAATGCTAACGCTTGACCTAGAGCGCCTTAAAAAGCATTATGCTCAGTTGGTAGATAAGCCATTCTTCTCTAGTATTACAAACTATATGATGAGTGGGCCAGCAATTATTGGAATTCTTTCGGGGCCAGGTGTTATCAAATCATGGCGTGATATGATGGGAGCGACAAATCCTGGTGAAGCTGCTCCTGGCACAATTCGAGGTGACTTTGCGACCGCACCCGATGAACATGGTATACAAAATATTGTTCATGGATCTGATTCAGAAGAATCTGCGGCTCGAGAAATCGATCTTTGGTTTGGTGAATAACATGGATTTAAAGCAGATTCAAAATGATATAGCTCAAGGTGGATTGCTCATTGATGTTCGTAGTCCGGAAGAGTATGCAGAAGGACATGTTAAGGATGCTTTATTAATACCTCACACGCAGTTTTTCACAGCTGACATTCCAGCTAAAAAAGACGATTCAATTTACCTTTATTGTAAAATGGGACCTCGGGCTGACTTTGCTGCAGCAGTGCTTCATGAGAGAGGTTATAGCAATGTTACCAACCTTGGTGGCTTGGATGACATGGAAGCACTAGGCTTTGAGTTCGTTTTATAATAGGACAAAATAACAGACATCCCTTATCTATTTTCAGAAAAGTATGACATTTGCTTGACAACGTTTTCATAAAAGCGTAGAATCTTATTTAAGTTAAGACAAAGCCTATGAAAATGACTTTGCCAGAACTTGACTAACTTTGCGTATTCCGATTGAGATAAGCTTTGTTGGATCAATGAAGTAGGGCTTCAATTGGTAGAGGAGGATTTTATATGTCTAAAGTTGCTATTGTTACAGGTGCAGGTCAAGGTATTGGTTTTGCGATTGCAAAACGTTTAGTTGAAGATGGATTTAAAGTTGGAATTTTAGATTACAATGCTGAAACTGCTGATAAAGCGGTAGCTGAATTGTCTGCAGATAAGGCTTTTGCTGTCGTAGCAGATGTCTCTAAACAAGCTGAGGTAGCAGCAGCCTTCCAAAAAGTTGTCGATCACTTTGGCGATTTGAACGTTGTTGTCAATAATGCTGGTGTCGCACCTACAACTCCACTTGATACAATCACTGAAGAACAATTCCATCGTACATTCAATATCAATGTAGGTGGTGTGATCTGGGGTGCCCAAGCTGCCCAAGCACAATTTAAAGCTCTTGGACATGGTGGTAAAATCATCAATGCGACTTCACAAGCTGGTGTCGTTGGTAACCCTAACTTGACTATCTATGGTGGTACTAAATTTGCAGTTCGTGGTATTACACAAACTTTGGCGCGTGATTTGGCTGACTCAGGCATTACTGTCAATGCCTACGCACCAGGTATCGTTAAGACTCCAATGATGTTTGATATTGCCCACGAAGTTGGTAAAAATGCTGGTAAAGATGACGAATGGGGTATGCAAACATTCGCAAAAGATATCACTTTGAAACGTCTTTCTGAGCCTGAAGATGTGGCAGCTGCAGTAAGCTTCCTTGCTGGACCTGACTCAAACTACATTACAGGACAAACAATCATCGTTGATGGTGGTATGCAATTCCATTAAGATTAAGAGGGAGAGCGGAAGCTCTCTTTTTTTCTTGAAGAATCATAATATTTCTGATAATATAAGGTTAAATAATTACGCTTAAAGGAGTCTTCCTATGTCAGACATTTTACACTATATTGCTGAGCACCCATTTTTCAGCCTCATTCTATTGGGAATTGTCGTGTTAGCTTTTGGTTTAGCACCATTTTCAAGCAGTTCAACAGAGAACAAACGTTCGGCTATTATTAATAAGCACTATAACGATACTTTTAAGAAGTAGGATGACTTAACCGTAATCAGAAAGCAGATATTAGAGATAGGCAAATGCCTGTCTTTTTTGTATAATAGAAGGTAACGATTAGTTTATCTATAATCACAAGTAAGAACTAGGAAAGATAAGAATGCCAAATATTGAAGAATTAAAACAACGACAGGTGAAGATTCGTAACTTCTCGATTATTGCCCATATTGACCATGGTAAATCAACGCTTGCTGACCGTATCTTGGAAAAGACTGAGACAGTGTCTAGTCGTGAGATGCAGGCGCAACTCCTTGATAGTATGGACCTTGAGCGCGAACGAGGAATCACTATCAAACTTAATGCCATTGAGCTCAACTATACAGCTAAGGATGGAGAAACCTATATTTTCCACCTTATTGACACACCAGGACACGTGGACTTTACTTATGAGGTGTCTCGTTCTCTTGCTGCCTGTGAAGGTGCTATCCTTGTAGTAGATGCTGCTCAAGGGATTGAAGCACAGACACTCGCCAATGTTTACTTGGCACTTGATAATGACTTGGAAATTTTGCCGGTTATTAATAAGATTGACCTTCCAGCCGCAGATCCTGAACGTGTCCGTACAGAAATTGAAGATGTTATTGGTCTAGATGCCTCTGAAGCAGTGCTTGCATCAGCTAAAGCTGGTATCGGTATTGAGGAGATTCTTGAGCAAATCGTAGAAAAGGTTCCTGCGCCTCAAGGCGATGTAGATGCGCCTCTTCAAGCCCTTATCTTTGACTCTGTTTACGATGCTTACCGTGGGGTTATCCTCCAAGTGCGTGTGGTTAACGGAATGGTGAAACCTGGCGATAAGATTCAAATGATGTCTAATGGTAAGACCTTTGATGTTACTGAGGTGGGTATCTTCACACCTAAAGCTGTTGGCCGTGACTACCTTGCGACTGGTGATGTTGGTTATGTGGCAGCCTCAATCAAGACTGTTGCGGATACCCGTGTCGGTGATACAGTAACACTTGCGGACAATCCAGCGGCAGAGCCACTCCATGGCTATAAGCAAATGAATCCAATGGTCTTCGCCGGTCTTTATCCAATTGAGTCTAATAAATACAATGACTTGCGTGAAGCTCTTGAAAAGCTCCAGTTGAACGATGCCAGTCTTCAGTTTGAGCCTGAAACGTCTCAAGCCCTTGGTTTTGGTTTCCGTTGTGGTTTCTTGGGTCTTCTTCACATGGATGTTATCCAAGAGCGTTTGGAACGTGAGTTTAACATCGATCTCATTATGACAGCACCATCGGTAGTTTACCATGTTAATACTACTGACGGTGAGATGCTTGAAGTGTCTAACCCTTCTGAGTTCCCAGATCCTACACGCATTGATGCCATTGAAGAACCTTATGTTAAAGCCCAAATCATGGTTCCTCAAGAATATGTTGGTGCTGTTATGGAATTGGCGCAACGTAAACGTGGTGATTTTGAAACCATGGAATATATCGATGATAATCGTGTGAACGTTATCTATCAGATTCCACTTGCTGAAATCGTCTTTGATTTCTTTGATAAATTGAAATCATCAACACGTGGTTATGCAAGCTTTGATTATGAATTGTCAGAATACCGTCGCTCACAATTGGTGAAAATGGATATTCTCCTTAATGGTGACAAGGTCGATGCCCTTAGCTTCATCGTGCATAAGGAATTTGCCTACGAGCGTGGAAAACTTATCGTTGATAAACTTAAGAAAATCATTCCACGTCAACAATTCGAAGTGCCTATTCAAGCGGCTATCGGTCAAAAAATTGTTGCTCGTACTGATATTAAGGCCCTTCGTAAAAACGTTTTGGCGAAATGTTACGGTGGTGACGTTTCACGTAAACGTAAACTCCTCGAAAAACAAAAAGCCGGTAAGAAACGTATGAAAGCCATCGGTTCGGTGGAAGTCCCACAAGAAGCCTTCTTGTCTGTGCTTTCTATGGACGAAGAAGAGAAATAAGAGTAATAGTCAGAATGTGATGTTCTGGCTATTTTTGTAAAAAAGTTATGATTAAGAAGATTCTAAAATTTCCCTTCTCAAAGTGTGGAAGGATTTATACTGTGGCTATACTCATGCTTTTCTTTTTAGGAAATGCATATACAAAGCATAAATTTCATGAAAAAGCTGTAGAAGAGTTGCAGACGGCCCTAAAAGCAGATAAGGTAACTTCCAATGAGATTTTTGGTAGTCGTCAACAATATGTTGCCATTAGTCATGAAGAACCCACTTATTATAATTCTGAAGATAATGTAGCTACTGAGTTGATTGGTAGAAATCATTTTGTTCGCTATTACGATACCATGAGTAGTCTGCATCAAGCTCATTTGGTAGTTTATGATATTAACAAAAATTTTGAAAAGAAAATTATTAATTTGACCCCAGATTTGAAGAAAATCAAAAATTTTGAAGATATTGAGGAGTTAAGTGTGTCTTTAAGAGAGATTGATGGTAATGATTATGTTTTCTTGACTACTTCTCAAAGCGATAAGCAATTTGCTTATAATCTAGATACCAATCAATTTTTAACCAGAGACCTACCAGATTATTCTTACAGTAAAGATGAACTGCTTTATTTCGGTGATAGGAGTTCTGCTCGTAATCAGGTGAATGACAGTAATATGTGGGGCTATTTAAAAAGAGAGGGAAACCTAGATGAGCTTTTAAAGAAATTGCCAGCTCAAAAAGACAGCTATTTATCAGCACACCTAAATGTTATCCAAGAGATCGATAATGTAGATACTTCAAAACAAGAGAATCAGATTAATCTATTTAATGAAAATCCTGAAGTTAAGCATATTTACGAAGAGGCTGTTAATCAAACAACAAATAGTGATACGTTAAAGAAATTTAAACTATTGACCCGTCAAGGTAAGGATGGGGATTTTCCAGCCGGTCCAACTGAGCCAGTGAAGAGTTTCCTACCTAATAAACCAAGAGAGCCAAAGAAACTTCCAGAATTTAATGCACTCCTAGATTCTATTTTTCCTTTTAAAACCTTAAGTTTTAGTGACATTCTTAATAAGAAGGCTCAACAAGACTACCAGAAAAAATATCGTTCTTATGAAAGAGCTAGTCAAAAAGCTAAGGAAGATTATAATAGAAAATATAAGGCCTATAAAAAGAAGTTAGCTAAATATGAGTCTTTTAGAGATAGGGAATACGACAAACAATCACAAATCTATTTCTCCCCTGAAGAGCAAACCAATGATATCCTACATTGGTTGGGAATGAATGGTGATCAAGGAATTGTAATTTCTGTAAAAGACGGTGCCGGCATTAAGAAAGATATTCATTCTTTTACTGATATAAAGGATTGGGTAGATGAACATGATGACGATAACAATATAAAATCTGACTTTAGAGACTATAAAGAAGTTAAATAATACTCTCATGGGTCTTGTAGTCTTAATAGGAAACCCATTACAAGATTTTTTCCCATCTTTAGGCTATAATAGACAAAAAGAAGCGTTGGGAGGTTGCTATGGAGATTACAAACTTTATTCCCAGTCAGCGACAGGCTATTTTGGAGCGTTTTCAGCAGGTGGAGGACTTGGGTTTTGGAGCTATTCGCATTGAGATGAAGGTTTCTAACCCTATCGGTATTATCTATGAGTGTTACCTCATAGCTGGTGACAATTATTTTTCGGATCAGCCTGTGGTCTCTTTCCGTATTTTGTATGAAAAAGATGTCGAGCGTATTTCTTTGGATGTGAATGATATTCCAGGACGCTCCAGTCTATCCAATTATTTACAACTTTTGAATATTTTTGAGGCTTTGCAAAATTATCTGAATCGTGAATTTTCTAAAGTCAAAAACACATAAACATCTGATAGCATTCAGGTGTTTATTTTGATTTAGAAGTGCAAAAATTCACAATCTTTTTTTCACAAGAATGCTTAAAAACTGTGCTATAATGATAACAGAATTGTGAAGTGATTAAAGTTTGTGAAAAATCGATCAGGCTTTGACCCTTTATGACTTATATTTGAAAGGAAAGTAGGCTCTGTAGTTGATGAGCCAAAAGGACTTGGTTAATGTCAGAAGGAAAGCAATTGTATGGTGCTGATTTAGTGGTTGATAGCTTGATTAACCACGATGTTAAGTATGTTTTTGGGATACCTGGAGCGAAAATTGATAGGGTTTTTGATACGCTTGAAGATAAGGGGCCGGAATTGATTGTTGCTCGTCATGAGCAAAATGCAGCTTTTATGGCTCAAGGAGTTGGTCGAATTACCGGAAAACCCGGTGTTGTCTTGGTGACATCTGGTCCCGGTGTTTCTAACTTGGCGACTGGTTTGGTTACGGCAACTGATGAAGGGGACCCTGTTCTTGCTATTGGTGGTCAAGTTAAGCGTGCAGACCTCTTGAAGCGTGCCCACCAATCAATGAATAACGTTGCTATGTTAGAGCCAATCACGAAGTATGCAGCTGAAGTCCATGATGCCAATACCCTTTCTGAGATTGTAGCCAATGCTTATCGTCATGCCAAAGCAGGTAAGCCTGGTGCAAGTTTCATTTCTATTCCTCAAGACGTTACAGACGCTCCAGTCAGTGTCAAGGCTATTAAACCATTGACTGATCCAAAACTGGGGTCAGCTTCTGTCTCTGATATTAATTATTTGGCACAAGCCATTAAAAATGCGGTTTTGCCAGTTTTCCTTTTGGGCAATGGTGCTTCATCAGAGGCGGTAACTCAGTCTATCCGTCAAATTTTGGAGTATGTTAAATTGCCAGTGGTAGAAACTTTCCAAGGAGCAGGTATTGTTTCTAGAGACCTCGAAGAGGACACTTTCTTTGGCCGTGTTGGGCTTTTCCGTAATCAACCTGGTGATATGTTGCTTAAAAAAGCAGACTTGATTATAGCAATCGGTTATGACCCAATCGAGTATGAAGCACGAAACTGGAATGCTGAGATTTCAGCTCGTATCATTGTTATCGATGTAGAACCTGCTGACGTTGATACTTATTTCCAACCAGAACGTGAGTTGATTGGTAATGTTGAAGCAACTTTGGATTTGCTTTTGCCAGCAATCCAAGGATATCAATTACCTGAAGGCTCAGTTGAATATCTTAAAGGTTTGAAAGATACTGTCGTTGATGATGTCAAATTTGACCGTCAGCCTGAAGAAGGTACGGTCCATCCACTTGATTTGATTGAAGTCTTGCAAGATCAAACTGAGGATGATATGACGGTTACAGTTGACGTTGGTAGTCACTATATCTGGATGGCGCGTTATTTCAAATCTTACGAACCTCGTCATTTGCTATTCTCAAACGGTATGCAAACCTTGGGTGTTGCTCTTCCTTGGGCGATTTCTGCAGCCTTGGTTCGTCCAAAGGAAAAGGTTATCTCAATTTCTGGTGATGGTGGTTTCCTCTTCTCTGGACAAGAGTTGGAAACAGCGGTTCGTTTGAAACTGCCAATTGTTCATATCATCTGGAATGATGGGCATTATAATATGGTGGAATTTCAGGAAGAAATGAAGTATGGTCGCTCGTCAGGGGTTGACTTTGGTCCTGTCGATTTTGTAAAATATGCTGAGAGCTTTGGTGCCAAGGGCTATCGTGCGACAAGCAAAGAAGCCTTTGCGCAATTACTTCAACAAGCACTTCAAGATTCTGATAATGGACCTGTTCTTATAGATGTGCCAATAGACTACAAAGACAATATTAAACTCGGCGAAACTATCTTGCCTGATGAATTTTATTAAGAAGAAGGTGTACACATGTCTGAAGCCATAAAATTATTTCAATATAATACCTTGGGAGCCTTAATGGCTGGGCTTTACGGGGGTACGTTAACAGTTGGTGAACTTTTAGAACATGGGGACTTGGGGCTTGGAACCCTTGATTCCATTGATGGGGAGCTAATTGTCCTTGATGGTAAAGCTTATCAGGCCAAGGGGTCAGAAGGTAAGGTTGAAGTTGTTGAGGTTGCTGCTAATGAAAAAGTACCTTATGCAGCTGTAGTTCCACACCAAGCCGAAGTTATCTTCCGACAACGCTTTGAAATGACTGATAAGGAACTTGAAGAACGTATTGAATCTTACTATGATGGGGTTAATCTCTTCCGTTCCATCAAAATTAAGGGTCACTTTAAGCACATGCATGTTCGTATGATTCCTAAATCTGCCCCGGATACTAAATTTGCAGAGGTGGCAACACATCAACCAGAGTATGAGGCTGATAATATTTCAGGTACCATTGTTGGTATTTGGACTCCTGAGATGTTCCATGGGGTTAGTGTAGCCGGCTATCATTTGCATTTTATTTCGGATGATTTGTCTTTTGGTGGGCACGTTATGGACTTCATTATTGATAATGGTATTGTTGAAGTCGGTCCAGTTGACCAACTCGATCAACGTTTCCCAGTTCAAGATCGTCAGTATCTCTTCGCTAAATTCAATGTCGATGAAATGCGTGAAGATATTACCAAGGCTGAATAAGCTCATTTAAAGATAACAATAGATTATAGCGAGAACTTTCCTAGATAATTAGGAAAGTTTTTTGTTTTTATAATTATTTCCATATCGAAATAGTTGACAGATGTAATGAGTAGATTTACAATAGATTTAGAAAGTTCGATATAGAAGAAAAAGGAGACAAAATGGACAAGATGTTAGGGGGCTACCAAGCTTTACAGATTCGTTTGTTGAACGGGCGTATCTTTCAAAAACTCTTGAGCAAGGAATCGGATGCCCAATACCGAAGTGAACAGGGAAAAATTTTAACCGTCTTATGGAAACAGGAGTTGGGGTGCGCTACTGCGACCGATATTGCTCTTGCGACAGGTCTAGCCAATAATACCTTGACTAGCATGGTTAAGAAGTTGGCAGAACAAGGCTTGGTTACGATTCAACCTTGCACGCAGGATAAAAGAAAAAAATATATTTCTTTGACAGACCTAGGTTGGGAGCAAAAAGAAATTGGAGACCGTGTTAGTAAAGGGTTGGGTGAGATTTTCTACCAAGGTTTTTCTGATCAAGAAATCCGGGAATTTGAGGCCTATCAAGAGCGTATTATCTCAAATCTAAAAGCTAAAGAAATTGAACTGTAGAAAAAGAGGAGTACCTTATGAAAGCAGTTGTTGTGAGCAGTCCAGGTGGACCAGAGGTATTGGAAGTTGCCGAACGACCAAAACCAGTCCTGAAGGCAGGTTGGAGTCTGGTGAAAATCCAAGGTTTTGGCATTAATCATAGTGAAATTTTTACCCGCAAGGGACAATCACCATCTGTGAAATTTCCTCGTGTGTTAGGGATTGAGTGTGTTGGTCTTGTGGAAGAAACGACACGACCGGATTTTAAGATTGGTCAGCAAATCATTTCCATTATGGGGGAGATGGGACGTGCCTTTGATGGAGGCTATGCAGAGTATACTCTTCTCCCCAATGAACAAATTTATCCTATCAAGACAGAACTTGATTTGGAAAGCTTGATTGCCCTTCCTGAGACCTATTACACGGCTTTTGGCTCTTTTCTTAACCTCAAGATTGAGGAGAAAGACAGCGTGTTAGTTCGCGGAGCAACCAGTGGTGTAGGAATTGCCTTTGCTAGACTGCTAAAAGGCAAATTTCCTAAGGTTCATCTGGCGGGAACTAGCCGAAATTTAGCTAAGGAAGACCAATTGAAGGCGGTCGAATTTGATCAGGTGATTCTGGAGAAGGATGGTGTCTTGCAAACGCAAGATCAGTTCGATAAGGTTTTGGATCTTGTCGGTCCCAGTGCTATTCTCGATACTTTTGCGAGGACAGCAGAAGGCGGGATGATCTGTTCTTGTGGCCTTCTGGGTGGTCAGTGGACTGTTCCAGACTTTGATCCGATTGAGATGCTCTCTCGCAATCTCTACTTGACGACTTTTGCTTCTGCCAATGTGTCTCCAGACAAGCTTCAGGCTTTGGTAGATTTTGTCGAGCAGTATCATGTGGATGTACGGCCTGAAAAGGTTTATCGGATTGAGCAAATTCAGGAAGCGCATGCTTATCTGGAAGGAAGCCATTCTTTCGGCAAAGTGATCGTGAAAAATGAGGAAGAACAATGATTGAATACAAACATGTAGCCTTGCGCTACACAGAAAAAAACATTTTAAAAGATGTGAATCTCCGTATTGAAGATGGAGAATTTATGGTCCTAGTAGGCCCGTCAGGATCTGGGAAAACCACCATGATCAAGATGATTAATCGGCTTCTTGAGCCGACCGATGGCAATATCTACATGGATGGGAAACGCATCAAGGACTATGATGAACGGGAGCTACGTTTGTCTACCGGCTATGTACTTCAAGCCATTGCCCTATTTCCTAACTTGACAGTTGCGGAAAATATTGCCCTCATTCCTGAGATGAAGGGCTGGACCAAGGAGCAAATTGCCTCTAAAACCGATGAACTCTTGGACAAGGTTGGTCTGCCTGCTGCAGAGTATGCAAAGCGCAAGCCAAGTGAGTTGTCTGGTGGGGAGCAACAACGGATTGGGATTGTGCGTGCCATCATTGGGAAACCAAAGATTCTATTGATGGACGAACCGTTTTCAGCCTTGGATGCTATTTCACGCAAGCAGTTGCAGGCTCTAACCAAAAACTTACACAAGGAGTTCGGTATGACCACTATCTTTGTTACACACGATACCGACGAAGCCTTGAAGTTAGCCGACCGGATTGCAGTTTTGCAAGATGGAGAAATTCGTCAGGTCGCAGAACCTGAAACAATTTTACAAGCACCTGCGACAGACTTTGTAGCAAACTTGTTTGGAGGTAGCCCTCATGTCTAATTTAATTTCAACATTTCAAGAGCGTTTTGGGGACTGGCTCACAGCCCTTGGACAACACTTGCAATTGTCTCTTTTGACCTTAATTATTGCTATTTTCATCTCAATTCCCTTGGCTATTTATCTTAGCACGCGCGATCGTGCGAGTAACTGGGTCTTGCAGATTGCTGGGATCTTTCAAACCATCCCTTCTATGGCCCTTTTGGGACTCTTTATCCCTATTATGGGGATTGGAACGTTGCCTGCTTTAACCGCTCTTGTCATCTACGCTCTATTCCCGATTTTACAAAATACCATTACCGGTTTACAGGGAATTGATCCTAGCCTTGAAGAAGCAGGGATTGCCTTTGGGATGACCAAATGGGAGCGCCTCAAGAAGTTTGAAATACCTCTTGCCATGCCTGTGGTGATGTCAGGTGTAAGAACTGCTGCAGTAATGATTATCGGGACAGCAACCTTGGCAGCACTTATCGGGGCTGGAGGACTTGGTTCCTTTATCCTTTTAGGGATTGACCGCAATAATGCCAGTTTGATTTTAATTGGTGCCCTATCTTCGGCACTCTTAGCCATCACCTTTAACCTTCTGCTCAAATGGATGGAAAAGGCCAACTTACGGACCATCTTTACGGCCTTTGCAGTCATGATCCTCGTATTGGGAGCGTCCTGTGTTCCGAGTCTTCTCTCCAAACCAGAAAAAGAAAACCTGGTCATTGCTGGGAAGTTAGGGCCTGAACCTGAAATTCTAGCTAATATGTATAAGATCTTGATCGAAGAAAACACGGACATGACAGTGACTGTTAAACCAAATTTTGGCAAGACCACTTTCCTCTATGAAGCTCTGAAAAAAGGGGATATTGATATCTATCCAGAATTTACAGGCACCGTGACGGAAAGTCTCCTCAAGCCGGCGCCACAAGTCAATCATGATCCAGAAGCAGTCTATCAAGCTGCCCGAGATGGTATTAAAAAACAAGACGATCTGGCCTTGCTCAAACCTATGGCATATGAAAATACCTATGCTGTTGCAGTGCCTAAGAAAATTGCTCAAGAGTATGGACTCAAGACCATTTCTGACTTGAAAAAGGTGGAAGGGCAGCTTAAGGCAGGCTTCACCCTAGAGTTTAATGACCGACAGGATGGGAACAAGGGCTTGCAGAAAGTCTATGGTCTTGATCTACAAGTCTCCACCATGGAGCCAGCCCTTCGTTATCAGGCTATCCAGTCCGGTGAGATCCAGATAACAGATGCTTACTCAACGGATGCGGAGCTTGCTCGCTATGACCTTGTGGTTCTAGAGGATGACAAACAACTCTTCCCACCTTATCAAGGGGCGTCCCTTATGAAAGAAGCTCTTCTTAAGAAACATCCAGAATTGGAAGGCATTCTAAACAAGTTAGCTGGTAAAATCACAGAGAAGCAGATGAGTCAGATGAACTACCAAGTCGGAGTAGAAGGCAAGTCAGCTAATCAAGTGGCGCGTGACTTTTTGGTAAAAGAAGGGTTTATCAAGAAATAAAGAAAACTTTGTACAAAAAGTAACTTTTTCAAGTTACTTTTTTAGTTATTATTTGTCTGTTTTCTATCCTATTTTCAGATATAATAAAGATAACAATTTAAGGAGTCGTCCATGACAATTAGTCAATATACCCTCCCACAATTTATCGTTGATGCTTTTACAGATACCGTTTTTAAAGGCAACCCTGCTGCTGTTTGTCTTTTGGATGAATGGTTATCGGATAATACCTTGCAGAATATCGCCAGAGAAAATAATCTCTCTGAGACAGCTTTTACGGTTAAAAATGATGATTACTATGAATTACGTTGGTTTACTCCGGGTGGAGAAATCGATTTGTGTGGTCATGCTACTTTGGCAACGGCCTTTGTTCTCTTTCAATTTAAAGAAAAAGAAGCTGAAAATCTTACCTTTGAAACACAAAGTGGCGAACTTGTGGTTACTAGGAAAGCTGAGTATTATGAGCTTAATTTCCCAGTATATTCTATGCAGCAAGTTCCAGTCACAAGTGAGATGGAAGAAGCAATCGGAGTGCGTCCGCTTGAAGCGTGGCTTGGAAGGGACCTAGTTTGTATCCTCCCTCATGAAAATGATGTCATTGCTGCGACTCCAGATTTCGATAAAGTTAAAGCTTTAGATGGACTCCTTTTAAATATCACTGCTAGAGGGGAAAAATACGATACTGTTACACGAAGTTTTGCTCCAAAATTATCCATTGAGGAGGATCCAGTTTGTGGGTCAGGTCATTGTCATGTCATTCCTTTATGGGCTAATAAGTTAGGACAAGTAGAATTTAGAGCTTATCAAGCCTCTGAGCGAAGTGGAGTTCTTATTTGTTGCTTGGAGGGAAATCGGATTTACCTTTCAGGAAAAGCTGCCCTCTATAGTCGTGGCGAGATTTATGTAACAGACTAGATGTTGTCTTGTTAAAAAAAGAAGTATAAGCAATAACGATTAAAGTCATTATAAAAACAAAAGATGTCTAGCAGAAGCTAGGCATTTTCAATTACCGAACTTTTTCGCAGAATTTTCAGAAAAGACTTGACAATTTCGAGAATAAGCGTATGATATGAGTAAGAACTCGAAAATAGTATTTTTACTATATTAATTTATGTCGACTACGGTTAGTAAAGTGATAAGACCTAAGAGTTCAGTTGACTATACTATAGAGCGTTACGTCCGAAAGTCATTCCCGACACGGCTCTTTAAAAACAAAAGGAGAAGATTATGAAAACAGAACCGATTCATCGTACCAGTATGTGGAAATTTAAGTTAAGTGCTGCCACCATGACTTTGATTCCCGCTGCCGTGGGGATTAACTATGTTGCCAAAGCCTTGGCGGAGGGGTTAAAGTTGCCCGTTTGGCTGGGGTCTTTGGGAACCTTTCTTGCCAGCATGTTGGCTGGGCCAGTTGCCGGTGCCATCAGTGGTTTCATCAACAACGTGATCTATGGGCTGACCTTATCGCCAATTTCAACCGTGTATGCGATAACCAGCATCGGAATTGGTATTGCTGTCGGAGTTTTGCACGCCAAGGGGTGGTTCTCGTCAGCGCGACGAGTATTTGTTTCTGCAATTATTATTGCCATCGTTTCAGCTGCCATTTCAACGCCACTCAACGTCATCTTTTGGGGTGGTCAGACCGGTATCGCTTGGGGTGACTCATTGTTTGCGGTAATGGTCGCCAATCATGCACCAGTGTGGTTGGCCTCATTTATCGATGAGTTTGTCTTGGATGTTTTGGATAAAGTCTGCGTGGCCTACCTGGCATTCTTCATCTATCGTCAGCTACCGAAGCGGATGGTGCACTTCTTTAGCGGTGATAAATGATGACTGATCAAACATTGATTTCTGGAGCGCCACGGGTCAAGCTCAAGTGGTACCAGGTGATCGATCCGATTACTAAGCTCTTGTTCATCTTGGACATGACGTTGTTGAGCTTTGCCAGTATGAATTTATTGCTTCAGGTCGGATTAATTCTTGTCGCAACACTGCTATTGTTATTTTCCAAATTGAGTTCTACCATCTTTAAGGCGCTGGGATTCAGCCTGTTTCTGATTTGCACCATGCTGATCATCCAAGGGTTATTTTACAGTCGTAATCAAACTGTGCTGTTTTCTGTGCTTGGGGTGTCGTTCTACAAAGAAGGCCTGATTTACGCCACCACTCTGGGTTGTCGAGTTTTGGTGATTATTTTGACCAGTGGCTTTTTTATGGTGACCACGAGTATTTCAGAAAACGCGACCTATTTGGAACTGTCCGGATTGTCTTATAAAACCGTCTACGTTCTGATGTCGGTGTGTTATATTTTGCCGGAAATGATGCGCAATATGCGGAAAATCCAGCAGGCACAAAAAGTTCGCGGAACCAATCCGCAAAAAACGTTGATTCAGAAATTAAAGTCAGTATTGCCGGTTCTAATTCCATTGGTGATTAAGACCTTGGATCAATCGATGGCGCGGTCGATTTCTCTCCAACTGAGAGGTTTTGATAATCCCAACCGGACTGTCAGAACCTCCCAGCGCGTGTATCGCCTGTCGCGGACGCTGCACATTGGTCTGACTGGATTGGCAATTTTATTGATTGGGTGGAAGATATGGAAGAAGATAAACGGTTTGTAATTGAAAATTTGACCACCCGTTATCCGGGTACTGAGCAACCACAACTGCGTCAGATTAACGCGGAGGTTCATACCGGCCAGGTGGTTGGGATTATCGGGAATAGCCACTCCGGCAAATCGACTTTGTGCCGTGTGCTGGCAGGGGTCATTCCCAAAATTGTGTCTGCTGAGATTGAGGGCGACTGGCACATGTTTGGCCAGCGAGTGTCCGACAATTGGCCTGTTTATAATGCCATGAATGGAGTTGTACTGCAAAATCCAGCTGGCCAACTAAGCGGGTTGGCAGACACGGTTGCCGATGAAATCGCCTTCGACTTGATTAATCAGGGAATGGTTGAAGGACTGATTCAAAAACGGGTTGAAGAAGTTGCCACGCAAATGGGGCTGATTGAACAGCTGAATTTGCGTCCCGAGAGCCTTTCCGGTGGTCAGATCCAGCGGTTGGCAATTGCCACGGCGATTGTGGCTAATCCGGCTGTTTTGATTATGGATGATCCGACCAGTCAGATGGATCCCCTTGGCCGCCGGCAATTTTTCCAATGGCTGGCCCAAGTCAAAGAGACGACTGTCTTCATTGTCACCAGTGAAATTGACGATTTGTGCGAAGTTGCCGACGTTGTGTGGGTGCTGCACGAGGGTCAAATGGTAGCCCAGGGCAGGCCGGGTGAGGTGTTTAATCATTTGGCAGCTGACTGGCAGATTCCAGCCCCGACAATCCAGCAACTTGCTCAAAAAATGGATTGGCACTTGGCTGATGGCCGGTATCCGGTGAATGGCGCTGATCTGAAGGAGGTTCGTTATGTCCACAATTGAACTGAGCAACCTGACGTTCACTTATCCGGAACGGTCCTTTAGCTTGGATGTTGAAGACAAACACTTCGCCGAACCGATGGTGGCGATTGTCGGCCAAAATGGTGCCGGTAAATCAACGCTCTTCAAATTGTTGACGGGCTTGCTGACACCACAAACCGGTGTGATTAAGATCGATGGAGAAAATTTTAATGATCTTAAACCAGTCGAAAAGTTACTGAAGGTTGGGATTACTTTTCAGAATCCTGACGATCAGCTTTTCAACCCGACCGTTCAACGAGAGGTAGAGTGGAGTGTTGCACAGGTCATGGATGACCACGACACGATTACTAGGCGGGCTTTAGCGGCTCTAAAAAGAGTTGGCTTGGATGATAAAGCAGCTGAAAGTCCATATGACCTGTCATTGTCGGAACGCAAGCTGTTGAGCGTTGCCACAGTTTTGGCAGTGGATCCGGCGATTTATTTATTTGATGAGCCGATGATGTCGCTTGATTGGGAAAGCCGGCGCAAGTTGACCGCAATTTTCCATCAGTTGGCTGATTCGGGCCACCAAGTTGTGACCATCACCCATGACATGGATTGGGTCGCCGCCGAGTTTGAGTCGGTGTATGTTATGGAACACGGGAAGTTTGGCTTCGCCGGCAGTCCACGGGAATTGTTCAGCGATCACGAACTTGTCCAGCGAGTGGGATTACTACCACCGCGGATTATGGACATAGCGGAGTCGCTGGGTGATTCACAGACATATTTATCGGTTAATGATTATTGCCAGAAAAATCGAGATGTATAGAAAAAGTCACCTCTGCGGGTTTTCCAGGTTGAAGGATTAACTTCAGCTTCTGGCAAGAACGGCTCTTTGTCAACTGTAGTGGGTGACGAAAAGCTAACATCTAGAGAGAACCTGATAGGTTTTCTCTTTTTTTATGTTCAGAGTGATGAAAACACGCTTCCTAAAGTTAATAAAGTTTCTAAAACCG
>NZ_JAQFJQ010000005.1:0-143265 GCF_030440175.1 Streptococcus sp. SV2 | reverse complement strand
AAAAAACTGAGAGAATTAGAAAGGAGTTGGTTACAGGAGAACCTAAGCAAAGACTAATCGCTCAAAATCGTGCTCTGAAACTGAAGTTATATCAGTTCATTAAAACAAGCCACAAAGAAAAAGGGTGGGCTATCAGCTGGATGTGTCAGTTAGCTCAAATGAGCCGTGCTGCTTATTACAAATGGTTAAACCATAAGCCTAGTCAGCGAGAAGTAAGAGATCAGGCCATCCTTGAACGTATTTTAGAAATCGCTAAAACTAATAATGGTTTATTCGGTTCAGGTAAAATGACACTTGCCTTGAACAATGATCTAGTAGATGGTGAAAAGCCAATCTACCGACGAACTGTCGCACGTATCATGTGTGTTAATCGTATTTATTCTAATAAGACAAAATACAAGAAACAAAAACGTTACACCTTCTCAAAACCAGACCAGACAGCTGAGAATGTTCTCAACCGTGACTTTAATTCTGAACACCCAAATGAAAAATGGTGTATAGACGTGACCGAAGAAAAAGTTCCAGGAACAAAACAAAAACTCTTCATATGTGGAGTACTTGATTTATATGACCGTTATATTGTCAGTTATTCCATCAGTAACAGGAATGACACGGCATTGGTAAATTCAGCCATTAAAAAAGCCCTTAAAGAATTTCCGGATAGCCATGCCTTACTGCATAGTGATCGAGGATTTCAATTTACAAGGCGATCTTTTACCTACATGTTGAAAGCGCAGGGCATGACACAGTCAATGTCTAGAGTCAGTCGTTGTATCGATAATGGGCCAATGGAGAGCTGGCAGGGAATTATAAAGGAAATGAGAGCAGTTCTTTATCCTAATGTGTCAAGTTTTGAAGAGATGAAAGAGGCTTACGAAAAGACCATTCACTATTACCTATATCATGATCCCCAAGAGAGATTCAATGGGAAAACACCAGCTCAAGTGAGAGCTGAAGCACAAGAAAATCCAGAACAAGCTCCATATTATCCAATTAAACAATCTAAAAAATATAGAGATTACTGGAAAACTATTGCCGATAAGAAAAACCAGACTGCTTAACCCAAAGCAACCTGGTTCCTCACATTTTATTTATTTCAATTGTCTACTTGACACGGTACGTATCAAGGTTTGTTGGCCTTTTTTCATTATTCTCGTGTATAATGGTAGTAGTAAATATGTTATTAGGAGGTCACAATGACAACCAACACTATAGATTTATCACAACCAGTCGCAACCATCATTAAAGAGCATCCAGAGGTTAAGGATTTACTGATTGATCTCGGTTTCAAGCCCTTGTCCAACCCTGCTATGCTAAATACTGTCGGTAAGGTAACCAGTCTAAAAGCTGGCTCTAAGTTAGCTAATATTCCCCTAGATAAAATTAAGCAAACCTTACTATTCAATGGATATGATGTCATCGGAGACTGATATGGAAAACAATCGTATTCAAATACTCAAAGAAATTCTACTAGATTTGCACCATGGAGCCAGTCCTGAGAGTGTTCAAGAGCGCTTCAATCAACACTTCAAGGGCGTTTCTGCCCTTGAAATCTCTATGATGGAACATGAACTGATGGCATCTGAAGAAGGAGTTACTTTTGAAGATGTCATGAGCCTCTGTAATGTACATGCTAACCTCTTTAAAGGAGCCATTGCAGATGTGGAGGTAGCAGACGCTGATCAAGAAGGCCACCCTGTTTATGTGTTTAAACAAGAGAATTTAGCCCTACGTTCAGCTATTCTCCGTATTCGACGTATCGTAGAAAATATCAGTAAGCCTGAAAATGAAGAGTTTAAATCTGACCTAGTAAATGGGCTTAAGCATCAGATGTCATTACTTGGTCAATTCCATAATCATTACACACGTAAAGAAAAGCTCTTCTTTCCAATTATGGAGCGTTACGGTCATGACTCCCCGCCAAAAGTGATGTGGGGTGTAGACGATGACATCCGAAAACTTTTTAGAGTAGCAGAAGCTAAACTCAAAGCACTTCCAGAAAGTACTTTAGAAGAGTTTTCAAAAGCATTTGAAGCCTTTTCGGAAGAGTTTGAAGCTATGATTTTCAAGGAAGAAGCCATCCTACTTATGATTCTGCTAGAAACCTTCACGCAGGATGATTGGCTTTCCATTGCTGAGGAGAGCGATGCCTATGGCTATGCTATTATAAAGCCTACAGCTATCTGGAAGCCTAAGCGAGAGCGTTTTGATGATACTGTACTAGAAGAAAAGTCTAGTCCAAAAGCTGAGGAGAATATCGGCAATACTCGTGTCATAGATACCCTTGAAGGGCAATTCACTATCAGCTTCACACCGAAACCAAAGGCTGAAACTGTCGTAGATAGAGAAACTACACAGCCTTTTGGCAATGGTTATCTATCTGTTGAACAGGCCAATCTCATCCTCAATCATCTCCCTTTGGAAATCACTTTCGTTAATAAAGATGATATTTTCCAATACTATAACGACAATGTTCCAGCCAATGAAATGGTCTTTAAACGAACACCTAGTCAAATTGGACGGAATGTTGAACTTTGTCATCCGCCAAAAGTCCTTGACAAGGTCAAGAAAATCTTTGACTTACTCAGAAGTGGTGAGCGTGACCAAGTACCAATGTGGTTCAAATCTGAACGTCTAGGAAAATTCGTCTACGTCACCTATGCTGCTGTACGAGACGATAAAGGAGACTTTCAGGGCGTCCTAGAGTATGTCCAAGATATCCAGCCTTTCTTTGAGCTAGATAGCGACCTCAAAAGGGATATTGATTAAAAAGAAGAAGTAAATGTGACGTTATAAACATCTGAAGAGGCTAGAGAATTTACTCTTGGCCTCTTTATGTTTCTACCTAGCTCTTTATGCTTGCTTTTGATATAATTAAAAGTATGATTTCAGGAATTATTAATCTAAAAAAAGAAGCTGGAATGACCAGTCACGATGCAGTATTTAAACTGCGCAAAATTTTACATGAAAAGAAAATCGGACACGGTGGAACCCTAGATCCTGATGTTACTGGTGTTTTACCCATAGCAGTTGGAAAGGCTACTCGTGTCATTGAATACATGACTGAAGCTGGCAAGGTCTATGAGGGTGAGATTACCATTGGCTTTTCGACAACGACCGAAGATGCTAGCGGTGACGTCGTCCAAACAACACCTTTAACAGAGCTGGATGAAGAATCTGTTGATAAAGCCATGTCTAGTTTTGAGGGCCAAATCACACAAATCCCACCGATGTACTCAGCAGTTAAAGTCAACGGGAAAAAACTTTACGAATATGCACGCGCCGGCCAAGAAGTCGAACGTCCACAACGCCAAGTGACAATTACCGAGTTTGTTCGTACCTCACCTATTAAGCTTGAAAACGACACTGCAAGATTTACCTTCCGTGTTGCTTGTAGCAAAGGAACTTATGTCCGTACCTTATCTGTCGACTTAGGTGCTAAACTTAGTTATGCTAGCCACATGTCTGCTCTGCGTCGAACAGCTTCAGCAGGGTTAACGTTAGATTTAGCCCTAACTCTCTCACAAATTTCAGAAATGGTAGAAGCAGGGGATGAGTCTTTCTTACTCCCTATCGAATTTGGTGTTCAGGACCTACCGGTTGTGCAAGTCACTGAAGAAGATGCCAAAGAAATCTCATTTGGTCGCTTTATTTCCTTAGGGAGCCAAGAACCTCTGGTAGCTGCCTTTTTGGGTGACAAGGTTCTAGCCATCATGGAAAAGCGACATCACGTCTATAAACCTAGAAAAGTATTAATCCAATGAAAGTAACGTCCATTAACGATTATAAAGATATCCATCAGGAGAAGGGAACAGTCCTTGTCTTAGGCTACTTCGATGCGCTTCACCGTGGTCATAAGGTCCTTTTTGATAAGGCACGCCAGATTGCTGATGAGAAACAGCTTGAAGTAGCTGTCCTTACCTTTAACGAGAGTCCGCAACTGACATTCCAACGCTATACAGATGATCTCCTTCTTCATATCACTGCACCTCAAAGACGTTGTGATCTTTTTGAAGCTTACGGAACAGATCAACTTTATTTAACAGATTTCAATAGTGATTTTGCCCGAACCAGTTCTGATGACTTCATTGCTCGTTATATTAATCGTTTGAAGGCTCAAGAGGTTGTTGTGGGATTTGATTACAAGTTTGGACACCATCGAACGGATGCAGACTATTTAGCTCGAAATTTTTCTGGAAGGGTACATGTCATTGAAGAGCAACAAAGTGATGGTGAAAAAATTTCATCAACTCGTGTTCGCCAGTTGATTAGAGAAGGTAAGGTTAAAGAGGCTAATAACCTCTTGGGACATGAATTCTCTACACGAGGTATTGTGGTCCACGGAGATGCGCGTGGACGCACTATTGGTTTTCCAACGGCCAATCTAGCACCAATTGATAGAACCTTTCTACCAGCTGATGGGGTTTACGTTGCTGACGTCGTCATTGATGGAAAACGCTATCGTTCTATGACCAGCTTGGGTAAAAATGTCACCTTTGGAGGGACAGAACTGCGTCTTGAAGCCAACATCTTTGATTTTGAAGGCGACATCTATGGGAAAACGATTGAAGTCTTCTGGCTAGAATATATCCGTGATATGGTTAAGTTTAATAGCATAGATGAACTTTGTGAACAATTGAATACAGACAAAAATATCGCAGAAAATTTTAAGAAAGCGTAGCCAAAACTATACAAATATTGTATAATAATTAGGAATGTTAAAGTGAAAGGGGCGTTTGCATGGTAACTTTATTTTTATCACCTAGCTGCACCAGCTGTAGGAAAGCAAGAGCCTGGTTGACCAATCATGAAGTTGCTTTTAACGAACACAATATTATCACAAGCCCATTGACCCACGATGAGTTGATGAGGATTTTGTCTTATACAGAAAATGGTACAGAGGATATCATTTCAACCCGTTCAAAAGTCTTTCAAAAATTAAACATCGATGTAGATGATTTAACTATCAAGGAACTTATTCAATTGATTTCTGAATATCCAAATCTTCTTCGTCGACCCATCATTATGGATAACAAACGCATGCAAATTGGGTTTAATGAAGATGAAATTCGTGCTTTTTTGCCTCGTGACTATAGAAAGCAAGAACTACGTCAAGCGACCATTCGTGCTGAAATTGAGGGTAACAATGACTAAAGGAAATTATTCCTACCCACTCGATCCATCGTGGAGCACTGAGGAAATTACCACAGTGCTTAATTTTTTGAGTCAGGTAGAAAAAGCATACGAAAGCAAGGTTGATCGTGATCAACTCTTGCAAGCCTATAAAGCATTTAAGATTGTTGTCCCCGGAAAGGCACCTGAAAAGCAACTCGACAAGGCTTTTGAAGAAGCTAGCGGTTTTTCAACCTACCAAGCTATCAAAGCCGCCAAAGCACAAGATAAAGGATTAATCTCACTTGGAAAATAAATTGAGTTTCGCAAAAGAAATCATAAAAGAAGCTGGAGATTTTATTAAAGACAGTTTGTCAAAAACGATAACAGTCGAAGAAAAGACAGCTTTTGATGATTTAGTAACTAATATTGATAAGCAAACACAAGATTTACTCGTTGCTAGGATTCAATCTGCTTTCCCTACGGATCATATTTTTGCAGAAGAAAATGGCCTAGTTCATGATATAAAAGATGGCAATGTCTGGGTCTTGGATCCTATTGACGGAACAGTCAATTTTATTGTTCAACAAGAAAATTTTTGTGTCATGATTGCTTACTACGAAGAGGGCCAAGGAAAATTCGGCCTCATTTATAACGTCATGGCTGATGAACTTTTCTATGGTGGTGGCCAATTCGATGTTTATTGTAATGACAAGTTACTTCCAGTATATCAAGATCGTCCTTTAAATCGATGTCTAGTTGCTAGTAATGCAGCCATGTTTGCTAAAAATTTTCATGGCCTCCAAAGCTTTATTAATAAAACCTTGGGCGTACGTGTTTATGGTGGTGCCGGTTTAAGTATGTCAAAAGTCCTATCCGGTCAAATTTTAGCCTATTTTTCTGTCATTTACCCATGGGACTATGCTGCAGCAAGTATTATGGGCGAAAAATTAGGTTATCAGCTTGAGACCATTAACGGAGAAGCTCTTGATTACTCTAGTCGTCAGGCGGTAATGCTTGTTCCTAAAGCAAAGCTCAATGACATTAAAACCATTATGAGCTCTAAAGATTAATTGAATAAGTATACTGGACAAATCAGGACCATAAGTCCTCTTGGTTGGTCCAGTTTTTTAATAGAAAGGAAACTATGGAATTTCCATTAGATTTTGTAGAAAAATACACTGACTTATTGGGTAAAGAAGCGGATAACTTCTTCGCATCTTTTGACCAGGAAGCCGTATCTGCCTATCGCACAAATCCTCTTAAAAAGCAGCAGAAAAACTATCCTGATGCTATTCCTAAAACACCTTGGGGTCATTACGGGAAAATTTCTGGGAAATCTTCTGACCATGCGACTGGTTTGGTCTATTCTCAGGAACCTGCAGCTCAAATGGTCGCTCAAGTTGCAGCTCCAACCAAGGGAAGTCGTGTCTTAGATTTAGCAGCTGCTCCAGGTGGAAAATCTACCCATCTTCTAAGCTATCTAGACAATACAGGACTGCTCGTTAGCAATGAAATCAATCCCAAACGTAGCAAGATTTTAGTTGAAAATATTGAACGTTTTGGTGCTAGAAATGTCGTGGTGACTAATACGTCAGCCGATAAACTAGCTAAAGTTTTCAAAAATTACTTTAATACGATTGTCTTTGATGGACCATGTTCTGGTGAAGGAATGTTCCGCAAAGACCCTGATGCAATCCAATATTGGCACAAGGACTATCCGAGTGAGCTAGCACAATTGCAGAAGGACATCTTAACAGATGGTTTGAAGATGCTTGCCCCAGGTGGCCAATTAATCTACTCAACCTGCACCTGGTCCCCTGAGGAGAATGAAGGTGTGGTCTCTTGGATTTTAGAGAATTACCCTGACCTTGAATTGGTAGACATTCCGAAACAAAATGGTATGTGTCATGGAATCAATTTTCCAGAAACAGCTCGAATGTATCCGCATCGTTTTAAGGGTGAAGGGCAATTTGTGGCAAAATTTCAAGATCAGCGCCTAACCGAGCAAAAGCGTATCAAAGAAGGAAAATCTAACCTTAATAAGGAGCAGAAGCAACTTTGGGAAGCCTTTGCTAAAAAGTACCTTAAAACACATCTAGATGGTCTACTTCAGGTTTTTGGAGATAATCTTTACTTACTTCCTAATGGTCTTCCAGATCTTTCCAAAGTGAAAATCGCTCGTAACGGGTTGCATCTAGGAATCTTCAAGAAGAAACGTTTCGAACCAAGTTTTGCACTCGGAATGGCACTAACCTCTGATGAAGTTGTTTCAAGTCTATCCCTCAATCAAGAGCAGTTTGCCCAGTATGTTTCAGGCAATGTGGTTACTTTAGACCAAGCCCTTCCCAACGGTTGGTATCATTTATTGGTTGACGGTAATGGGTTTGGATTTGCCAAAGTCGTTGGAAATACCGTAAAAAATTACTATCCAAAGGGGTTGAGATACCATATCTGACAGCCTGTAATCAAAGTTTAATGTGACTTAATCATCCTATCCTTGGTATAATTAAAGAGATGTCTTTTAGAAGCCTATATATTACGCTATTTTGTTACAAAAATCTCGGAGGACAAAAATGAAAAAAACAAAAGTCCTTGCAGTGATTTTATCACTAGCAATGGCCACACTAGTCTTAACTGGCTGTGCCTCTTGGATTGACCGTGGTCAGTCCATTACAGCAGTTGGGTCTACGGCTCTTCAACCTTTAGTGGAAGCAGCAGCAGATGGTTTCGCTGAAAAGAGCCCTGAAAAAATTGTTAATGTCCAAGGGGGTGGTTCCGGTACAGGACTTTCACAAGTTCAATCTGGAGCTGTCCAAATCGGTAACAGCGATCTCTTTGCTGAGGAAAAATCTGGAATAGATGCTAGTAAGCTTGTTGACTTTCAAGTTGCTGTTGCTGGCATTGCCGTTATTACCAATAAAGAAGTTTCTGTTGACAACCTAACAACAGAGCAACTTCGCAAAATTTTCACAGGCGAAATTACAAACTGGAAACAACTCGGTGGACAGGATTTGGACATTACCATCATCAACCGTGCAGCAAGTTCAGGATCACGTGCCACTTTTGATGCTGTCATTATGGACGGAAAATCTCCTATTCGCACGCAAGAGCAAGATTCTAACGGAATGGTTAAGTCAATTGTCGCTCAAACGCCTGGAGCGATTTCATACTTATCATTTGCTTACCTTGATGACTCTGTTAAAACATTGAAGCTTAATGGCTTTGAACCAAAGGCTGAAAATGTTGCAACTAATGATTGGCCAATCTGGTCTTACGAACATATGTATACTAAAGGTAAGCCCGATGGTTATACAAAACAATTCCTAGACTATATGATGAGCGACGAGGTTCAAGAGAACGTCGTTTCAAAAATGGGTTACATTTCCATCCATAGTATGAAAGTAACAAAGGATGCTGATGGTAAAGTCACAAAGAAGAGTGAGGAGTAAGCATGAAAAATGAAGATTTGGTGAAGCAGTTAACATCACCCTCTAAAAATTCACGCCTCGAAAAGTTTGGTAAAACAATCACTTTTCTTTGCCTAGCTTTGATTGTTTTCATTGTAGCAATGATTTTACTATTTGTAGCCCAAAAAGGACTAGCTACTTTCTTTGTCAATAAGGTTAGTTTGATTGAGTTCCTCTTTAGTGGGGATTGGTCACCATCTGAGGGCAAGTTTGGGGCGCTGCCAATGATTTTGGGCTCATTCGTGGTTACCTTACTTTCAGCCTTAGTAGCAACGCCATTTGCTATTGGGGCAGCCATCTTTATGACTGAAATTTCTCCTAAGGGAGCTAAATTCCTGCAACCTGCTATTGAACTTTTGGTTGGGATACCATCTGTTGTATATGGATTCATTGGTCTCCAAGTCGTGGTCCCATTTGTTCGTTTCATTTTTGGTGGTACAGGATTTGGTATCCTTTCAGGTACCTTTGTCTTGTTCGTCATGATTTTACCAACCGTAACCTTTATGACGACAGACACGCTTCGTGCGGTACCACGTCACTATCGTGAAGCCAGTCTTGCCATGGGGGCTACTCGCTGGCAAACCATTTGGCGAGTGACGCTTAATGCGGCTAAACCAGGTATCTTCACGGCCGTTATCTTCGGTATGGCCCGTGCCTTTGGTGAGGCTCTTGCCATCCAGATGGTCGTCGGAAATTCTGCTGTGGTTCCAACTTCTTTAACCACACCGGCAGCAACCTTGACATCTGTATTGACTATGGGAATCGGAAATACCGTCATGGGCACAGTTTCAAACAATGTCCTCTGGTCACTTGCCCTGGTACTCTTATTAATGAGCCTCGGTTTCAATATGTTGGTTAAATTCATTACCCGTGAAAGAAAGAGAAATTATGAACGCTAAAAAAATTGATAAAATTGCCATCGGTACACTCTATGTGATTGCTGGCATTATTGTAACAATACTAGCAGCCTTGATTCTCTATATCTTGGTTCGTGGGTTACCACACATTAGCTGGTCTTTCTTGACAAGTCGATCATCGTCCTACAAAGCCGGAGGAGGAATTGGTGTTCAACTCTACAATTCATTCTTTCTTTTAGTGATTACCTTGATTATTTCTGTTCCTCTTTCAATGGGAGCAGGTATTTATCTTTCCGAATACGCTAAAAAAGGAAGACTCACAAACTTTGTAAGGACTTGTATTGAGATTCTTTCATCACTACCATCAGTAGTAGTTGGACTTTTTGGTTATTTGATTTTCGTTGTCCAATTTCAGTATGGTTTTTCAATTCTATCAGGTGCCTTGGCACTTACCGTTTTTAACCTACCACAAATGACACGTACTGTTGAAGATAGTCTAAGAACGGTTCACCATACCCAGCGTGAAGCAGGTCTTGCTTTAGGCTTGTCTCGCTGGGAAACCATCTGTTATGTTGTCGTACCAGAGGCCTTACCAGGAATTGTAACTGGGATTGTACTTGCATCTGGCCGTATTTTTGGGGAAGCAGCAGCACTTATTTACACAGCTGGTCAATCAGCACCGGCCCTTAACTGGAGTGACTGGAATCCACTTTCTATCTCTAGTCCGATTTCGATCTTCCGCCAAGCTGAGACGCTTGCTGTTCACATCTGGAAAGTCAATTCTGAAGGGACGACACCTGACGCTACAGCTGTATCAGCTGGTTCAGCGGCAGTACTCTTGATTTTCATTTTGATTTTCAACTTTGGTGCACGTCGTTTGGGAGCTTACCTCCATAAGAAATTAACATCCGCTTAAAGGAGTTACCATGACTAAATACAATTGGGATGAGCGTCATATTATCACCTTCCCAGAGAAGGAGCTCGCTCTTGAAACCAAGGACTTACATGTCTACTATGGCCAAAAAGAAGCCATCAAAGGTATTGATATGAAGTTCGAAAAAAATAAAATTACGGCTCTGATTGGACCTTCGGGATGTGGAAAATCAACCTTCCTTCGTAGTTTAAACCGTATGAATGATACTATTGATATTGCCAAGGTCACTGGACAAATTCTATATGAAGGCGTCGATGTTAATGCTAGTAATATCAATGTTTATGAAATGCGCAAACATATTGGCATGGTCTTTCAGCGTCCTAATCCTTTTGCCAAGTCTATTTATAAAAATATTACCTTTGCCCACGAACGTAAAGGGGTGAGAGACAAACAAACCTTGGATGAAATTGTTGAAACCTCACTTAAGCAGGCTGGACTTTGGGATCAGGTAAAAGATGATCTTCATAAATCAGCCTTTACCCTATCAGGCGGTCAGCAGCAACGGCTTTGTATAGCAAGGGCCATTGCTGTTAAACCACGTATCCTTCTCATGGATGAACCTGCCGCCTCACTGGACCCTGTTGCCACGATGCAACTAGAGGAAACCATGTTTGAACTTAAGGAAAACTACTCTATTATCATCGTAACGCACAATATGCAACAAGCAGCGCGTGCTAGTGATTATACAGCTTTCTTCTACCTTGGTGACCTCATCGAATATGACAAAACTAAGAAAATCTTCCAAGATGCTGCCCTACAGTCAACCAGTGACTATGTCTCAGGACGCTTTGGATAGAAAGGAGCATCTATGACTGAACCAATCATTTCCATCAATGATTTATCGGTGTATTTTAATAAGAAAAAAGCCCTTAATAACGTGACCATGGATTTCTATCCAAATGAAATCACAGCCCTTATCGGACCTTCAGGATCAGGAAAATCAACCTTGCTCCGTTCTATCAACCGAATGGGAGATTTAAACCCTGAGTGGACGCTTACTGGAGCAGTATCTTACAATGGTCATAATGTCTATAGTCCTCGAACGGACACTGTTGAGTTACGAAAGCAAATCGGTATGGTCTTTCAACAACCTAATCCCTTCCCCATGTCTATCTATGAAAACGTGGTTTATGGACTTCGTATCAATGGTATCAAAGACAAAGCAGTCCTTGATAAAGCAGTCGAAGAATCTCTAAAAGGTGCTTCAATATGGGAAGAAGTAAAAGACCGTCTCCATGAATCAGCTCTCGGCCTTTCGGGAGGACAACAACAACGTATCTGTATCGCAAGGGTTCTTGCAACATCACCAAAGGTTATCCTACTTGACGAGCCAACATCAGCTTTGGACCCTATCTCGGCAGGAAAAATCGAAGAAACCCTCTACAACCTAAAAGACCAGTACACTTTGTTGCTTGTTACTCGTTCTATGCAACAAGCTAGTCGTATTTCCCAACGAACAGGCTTTTTCCTTGATGGACAACTCATTGAATATTCATCGACTAAGCATATGTTCCTTAATCCACAACACAAAGAAACAGAAGATTACATTACCGGTAAGTTCGGTTAAGAAAGGACGGATTCATTACCAATTATGATGTTACGAACACCCTTCGAGGAAGAATTAGCAAAACTCCACAATCAATTTTATGCCATGGGTACCGAAGTTGCTGCTCAGCTCAAAAAAGCAGTACGTGCCTTCATCAGCCATGACCGTGAATTGGCTAAAGAAGTTATTGAAAACGATGAAATTGTCAATAACTACGAAACCAAGCTTGAGAAAAAATCGCTTGAAATTATTGCCCTTCAGCAACCTGTATCAAGTGATTTACGTACTGTTATCACCGCACTAAAAGCATCTAGTGACGTCGAGCGTATGGGTGACCATGCCGTTGCCATCGCAAAGGCAACCATCCGTATTAAGGGTGAAAACCGAATGGCTGATATTGAAGCTGAGATCAAGAAAATGGGGAAAGCAGTCCGCCATATGGTTGAAGAAGCTCTTGAAGTTTACTTGAATGCTGACGAAAAACGTGCTTATGAAATCGCAGCTTCAGATGAAATCATTGACAACTTTTTCCGTGATATCCAATCCATGACGGTAGAAGGTGTCCGGAAAAATCCAGATGCAGCTTTCGCTGCCAAAGAATATTTCCAAGTACTCATGTACTTGGAACGCATTGGTGACTACGCCCGTAATTTATGCGAATGGGTCGTCTATCTCAAATCCGGTAAAATCATTGAACTGTAGGCAAAGCTTGCAATCTATGTTATAATGGGTCTGTATTGAATAAATTCAGGTCCTTTTCTTTTAAAGTAAAGTACCTAATATCGAAACATTTGTCAGTCTGTTTCGATACGAAAAGTTAGTTAGGAGTATATACGTATGACAGCATCTGTTGCTCGTTTTATCGAAAGTTTCATCCCTGAAAATTATAATCTTTTCTTGGATATTAATCGTTCTGAAAAGACCTTTACAGGGAATGTTGCCATTACAGGTGAAGCCCTTGATAACCATATCTCCCTTCACCAAAAAGACCTTACCATCCATTCTATTCTCTTGGATAATGAATCACTAAACTTTCAAATGGATGATGCCAATGAGGCTTTACATATTGAACTTCCAGAGACTGGAGTTTTAACGCTTGTCATTGAATTTTCCGGTCGTATTACGGACAATATGACCGGGATCTACCCATCATATTACACCCACAATGGTGAGAAGAAGGAAATCATTTCAACACAGTTTGAATCTCATTTTGCGCGTGAAGCTTTCCCATCTATTGATGAACCAGAAGCTAAAGCGACCTTTGATTTCTCATTGAAATTTGACGCTGAAGAAGGCGATATTGCCTTGTCAAATATGCCTGAAATCAATAGTCATCTCCGTGAAGAAACTGGCGTTTGGACCTTTGAGACAACACCACGTATGTCAACTTATCTCCTAGCCTTTGGGTTTGGAGCTCTCCAAGGTAAAACCGCTAAAACTCAAAACGGTACAGAAGTCGGCGTCTTCGCTACAGTTGCACAAGCAGCAAACAGTGTTGACTTTGCGCTTGACATTGCAGTTCGTGTCATTGATTTCTACGAAGATTATTTCCAAGTAAAATATCCTATTCCATTGTCTTACCACCTTGCCCTTCCTGATTTCTCAGCAGGTGCTATGGAAAACTGGGGACTTGTTACCTACCGTGAGGTTTACCTTCTTGTAGATGAAAATAGCTCTGCTGTAAGCCGTCAACAGGTAGCCCTTGTTGTTGCCCACGAATTAGCTCACCAATGGTTCGGTAACCTTGTAACGATGAAATGGTGGGATGACCTCTGGCTTAACGAAAGTTTTGCCAACATGATGGAATATGTTTCAGTAGATGCTATTGAACCAAGTTGGAACATCTTTGAAGATTTCCAAACAACTGGTGTACCACATGCCCTCCAACGTGATGCTACAGATGGTGTTCAGTCTGTCCATATGGAAGTCAATCATCCTGATGAGATTAATACCCTCTTTGACAGTGCCATCGTTTATGCCAAGGGTAGCCGTCTCATGCACATGTTGCGTCGTTGGCTAGGTGATGAAGCCTTTGCCAAAGGACTTAAAGCTTATTTTGAAAAGCACCAATATAATAACACTGTTGGACGTGATCTTTGGGATGCCCTTTCAGATGCTTCAGGAAAAGATGTCTCTAGCTTTATGGATACTTGGTTGGAACAACCAGGTTACCCAGTGGTTAATGCAGAAGTTGTTGATGACACGCTTGTCCTTAGTCAAAAACAGTTCTTCATTGGTGAACACGAGGATAAAGGTCGACTTTGGGAAATCCCATTGAACTCAAATTGGAAGGGTCTACCAGATACACTTTCAGTAGAACGAATTGAGATTCCAAATTATAGTCAACTTGTAGCCCAAAATGAGGGGGCTCTCCGTCTCAACACAGCAAATACAGCTCACTACATCACAGATTACCAAGGACAGCTCTTGGACAATATCCTTGATGAATTTGCACTCCTTGATACTGTAAGTAAACTTCAAATCTTGCAAGAACGTCGTCTCTTAGCTGAAAGTGGACGTATTTCTTACGCAAGCCTAATCACTCTGCTTGATTTGGTTGAAAAAGAAGAAAGCTTCTTGATTGCTCAAGCTAAATCACAAATTCTTAGTGGTTTGAAGCGTTTTATTGATGAAGATACAGAAGCAGAAGTGCATTACAACGCCTTGGTACGCCGTCAATTCCAAAATGACTTTAAGCGTCTTGGTTTTGAAGCCAAAGAAGGCGAGTCAGATGAAGACGAGATGGTACGTCAAACAATGCTTGGCTATTTGATTCAAGCAGACTATCAACCAGCCGTTTTAGCAGCAGCAAGTGTTTTCCAAGCACATAAAGAAAACTTCGAAAACATTCCAGCAAGTGTCCGAGGTCTTGTCCTTATCAACCAAATGAAACAAGAAAACAGTCTTGAGCTTGTTGAAGAATATGTGAATGCTTACGTTGCAACCAACGATAGTAACTTCCGTCGTCAATTGACTCAAGCAGTCGCTTACCTTAAAAATCAAGAAGGTCTTGACTACGTTTTAGGTCATTTGAAGGATAAAAATGTTGTTAAACCTCAAGATTTGTACCTTTGGTACCTAAGCTTCCTTAATAAATCTTATGCTCAAGAAACCATTTGGAACTGGGCTAAAGAGAATTGGGAATGGATTAAGGCTGCCCTTGGTGGAGATATGAGCTTTGATACCTTTGTTAATATCCCAGCATCGGTCTTTAAAACTCAAGAACGTCTTAATCAGTATATTGCATTCTTTGAGCCACAAACAAGCGATAAGGGCCTAGAACGTAATATCTTGATGGGAATTAAGACAATTGCCGCACGAGTAAACTTGATTGACAAAGAAAAAGCAGCCGTTGAATCTACGCTTAAAGATTATTAGTGAAAACAAACAAGCTCTCCAAAATGGAAAGCTTGTTTTTGCGTGGGTTATTTTACATAAATAAAGTTATGTTATTCTAAATCACTTTATTGCATAATTAAATTTATGTAAATTACAAAACCATTCCGAGTTGGAATGGCTAGTAGTAAACTTATCATAGATTGTCTAGGGCATTTTTTTGCTCATCATTAACAATATGCGTGTATAGATCAGTGACCTGAGTAGAAGCATGGCCAAGTTGGTGACTAACTAAAACTTGAGACTTGGTAGCATCATAAAGACGTGTAGCCAAGGTGTGTCGTAATTTATGGGGAGTTACACGTATCTTGAAATCCTGAGAATATTTAGCAACCATTTTTTCGATACTTGAAGCATCAATACGGTTAGGCACACCTCGATATTCCGTTAAAAATAGGGCAAGGTCTTGCTTTTCAGCCTTATAGCGTTTATCACGTATACTAAGGTAAGACTCAAGATAAGGTTTTGCAAAACTTGCTACATTAACTGAGTCTCGTTTGCCACCTTTTCGAGTAACATCAATGACCATCATCTTTAGATTGATGTCTTTAAGGTCCAGATTAACAGCCTCAGAAAGACGAACACCTGAAGCCAGTAGCAAGGCAATAATGGCTAGATCTCGCTCTTTATTCTTAAAAAACGAAGATTTTGCGCGATTTGATAGTTTGACTTCATATTCTTTTTCTACATAATCAAGGAACTCCATGGTTTCATCGCCTAGAAAGAGTTTCTGTTTGATATTCTCAGCTCGAGCAGCTAAAGTTTCTTTCTTTTTCTTAGTAGAAACTTTTTTCATGACGTTACGATAGAAATATGGCTCACCATCAGGACCCTCAACCTCCTCGGTTAAATACTTATAGAGACTAGATAGAGCTGAAAGTGTCCGGTTAATGGTTGTTTGAGAGACACCTTGTTTTGTAGAATAGGTATTTAAAGAGGGACGTTCACGGAGATAAAGGACAAACGATTCCATATCTTTTTTTGTAAGATTTTCTAGGGTTTTGATGTCAATTGAGGCAATCTCATCAGCATCTGAAATGCCTGAGTCAATCAACCAGTCAAAAAAGCGTTTATATTCCTTGAGATATTCATATAAGGTCGTAAAAGAATACGGTACCGATAGTTTCGATTGGTAATATTCCAAGACGAACCACGGCATGAGAGCTTTGTATTCTTCAATTTTTTCCAGTAAAAGTTCACGTTTCATTGGTTTATTTCTCCATAATTACTTAATAGAAGTATATCACACCTATATCTTTCTTTCAAGAAAATTACAGTTTTTCGGAAAGATGTTATAAGGTATTTTTTCTTAGAGGGTTTATAGATTTACCGGTCAGCCTATCTAGAGACTCACTTAGTCAATCAAAAAAGAAAAAAACAACCTGGAATTTTCCAGATTGTTAATACAATGATTAAGCTACGATAGCTTTTGCAACCTCCTCGGTTGTCATACGTGAGAAATAATGTGTTGTATCAATAGTTTCAAGTTTAGCCAAGACATCGTCGTACTCGTAAGGTATTCCGACCAACAAGTCTTCAATATCTGATACATCTCCGATACCAAAGAAATCTCCGTAAATCTTAACAGATTTAATGATTGAATTTTCAACATTGGCATAGGTTGAAATTTTACCAGCTGGGTAACGAACATTACGTTCTACTGTGTATTCTGGTGACTGTCCGTAAGTCCAATCCCAAGTATTAAATTGTTTCTCGTAAGACTCTTGAATCTTTGCTAATTCATCTTCAGAAAGGACGTATTCTTCCATGTCAGGATAAAATTCCTTCATTTTTTCCAAGATTTTATCTGAGAATTCGTTTACGGTAATCTTTTCTGGCAATTCGTCTACAATGTTTGTCACACGGGCACGTACAGACTTAACGCCTTTAGATTCAATCTTGTCTTTGCTGACTTTGAGGGCTTGGCCAAGAACGGACATATCAACGTCAAAGAGCAAGCAACCATGGTGCATCATACGACCTTTATAGTAAGCTTGAGCATTTCCACAGAACTTTTTACCATCGATTTCAAGGTCATTACGGCCAGTAAATTCAGCCTTAACTCCCAAATCAGCAAGTGTTGCGATTACTGGTTGAGAAAAAGTCTTAAAGTCAAATGCGCCTTCATCTGCCTTATTAGAGATGATGGTATAATTAAGGTTGTTCAAATCGTGATAAACAGCGCCACCACCAGACAAACGACGAACGACCTTAATATTATGAGCATCTGTATATTCTTTGTTAATCTCTTGAATGGTATTTTGGTGTTTCCCAACAATGATAGCTGGACGGTTAATCCAGAGAATGAATAATTCATCTTCATTTACCAATTCACGAAAGGCATAGGCTTCCAAAGCAATATTATAGGCAGGATCATTTGATGTGTTTACAATGTATTTCATGAGGTCTCCTCTTGTAATGTGATACTTATATTATAAAGGAAAACGGTGACAAAGTACACGAAGATGGCTTGGGAACACTTATTTTCATGATATAATAGTAAAAACATGGGGGTTATGGATGATAAAAAAATTACGCAGTTATTGTAAAAAACTGAAAATCATACTAGCGCTTCTTCTTATTGCTGGTATAGGTATTTTTCTTTTTAACAGTTACCAAAGAGCCTATAAGCCTTATCTCTATGATAAAGGTAATTACTATTACAAGGCTTATCATTACAACGTTAAAAAGATAAAGTCTCAAAAGAAAGTTGTCAAAGATATTGAGATTGAAGTCCTACACTTTGGAAAAGACGATTTTCCTGATGATTTGTCTACCTATAAGATAGGCCAATATATCGATAAAGGAATTGATCCGCGAAGTCTTTTTTTGCATATCACTTTTACTGATAATACCAATATGACTTTACCATTTGGACAGGTGACCTCTACTGAAAACCATTATGAAGAATATCAAAACTATTTCGATCATAAAGTATTTGAAGTCGGTCCAGGCTTTGATATGGAGGTGACATTCCAATATGGGATTGGCAAGCTCCCTTCATTACCTTTGAAAAGAATTATGATAACAAAGAAATAATTCAGGAATTCTTTGATGACTACGATAATAGAAAGTATGGGAATTATTGGGATGGAAGATACAATATAACAACATTCCCTCACTTAAATTCTTTTAGAGGAGATGGGTATCTCTTTTATAAGAAAGCATTTTACTCAGATGAATTTACAAATTTTCCGCTAAGCTTGGACCTAACGGGTAAGAGTGAGGATTTTAAGATTACCATTACAGATTCTTACCTTCAAGAAGAATCCAGGACTGCCAAAGATGAAATCCATTATCTAAAATACTCAACATCTAAAACTTATGATTCATCAAATAAAGAAGCATATATAAATGATATATTGAATTACCACACGAAATAACATAAGTTTATTTATGTAAATACAGCTAATAGAGATAGTTAGCTGTATTTTTTCATGCAAAAAAAACAAGACCATTTCTGATCTTGTTTCCTTCTATGCAACTAGATTTTTATTTTGTGTGCCAGATGTCTTTGTCATACTGTTCGATTGTACGGTCAGATGAGAAGAATCCTGCTTCAGCGATGTTGTAAACAACTTTTTTGTTCCATGCATCTTGATCTTCGTAAGCTGCGTATACTTCTTCTTTCTTGTCGATGTATTCAGCCAAGTCAATCAATGTCATGAACCAGTCTTTAGAGATAAGTTCTTTGTGGAGACGTTCCAAGCGTTCTTTATCACCAAGTTTAACAAGGTCTTCGCTTACGATAAAGTCAACAGCTGCTTTGATGTTAGCATCTTTTTTGTAATAATCACGTGATACATAACCTTCTTTTTCGTAAAGGTCGATGATTGTATCAGAGTCTTTACCGAACGTGAAGATGTTTTCTGGTCCTACCAATTCAGCAATCTCAACGTTGGCACCATCCATTGTACCAAGTGTAAGGGCACCGTTAAGCATGAATTTCATGTTACCTGTACCTGAAGCTTCTTTAGAAGCCAATGAGATTTGTTCTGAAATATCTGTCGCTGGGATAAGGTGTTCAGCAACTGTTACGTTGTAGTTCTCAACCAAGTGAACGTTGAGGTATTTGCTTACTTCTGGATCATCGTTAATGAGTTCAGAAAGTGACAAAATCAAGTGGATGATGTCTTGAGCAATAACGTAGGCAGGAGCTGCTTTACCACCAAAGATGATAGTGATTTTACGTTTTGGAAGGTTTCCTTTTTTGATTTCCAAGTATTTGTGGATGACATACAAAGCGTTCATTTGTTGACGTTTGTATTCGTGGAAACGTTTGATTTGAGTATCAATGATTGAGTTTTCATCAAGGTCAATACCTTTATTGGCTTTAAGGTAACGTTTAAGAGCCAATTTGTTATCGTATTTGATTTGGGACAAACGTTTGTGTACTGCAGGATCATCTGCAAAAGCAGCCAATTTTTCCAATTGAGTGGCATCAGTAAGGTAATCATCACCAATCAATTCTTTAATGTAGTCAGCAAGTTCTTGGTTTGAGAATTCCAACCAACGACGGAATGTAATACCGTTAGTCTTATTGTTGAAACGTTCTGGATAAAGGTCGTAGAATGGTTTCAACTCAGATGCTTTAAGGATTTCTGTGTGTAGTGCTGCAACACCATTTACGCTTGTAGAGAAATGAATATCCATGTGTGCCATGTGAACACGGTTGTGTTCGTCAATGATTTGAACACGTGGATCTTCGAATTTTTCACGAATGATAGCATCCAATTTTTTGATGATAACAACAAGGTGTGGAACAACTTCTTCAAGGTAGTCAAGAGGCCATTTTTCAAGGGCTTCAGCCAAGATAGTGTGATTTGTGTAACCAACCATTTTGCTTACGATTGCCACTGCTTCATCAAATTCAAATCCATGTTTTTCTGTCAAAAGACGGATCAATTCAGGAATAACCATTGATGGGTGAGTATCATTGATTTGTACGTAAGCGTAATCTGGAAGATCGTGAAGGTTAGATCCACGTTCGATAGCTTCGTCAATCAAAAGTTGAGCAGCATTTGATACCATGAAGTATTGTTGGTAGATACGCAAGAGCTCACCTTTACGAGTTGAATCATCTGGGTAAAGGAAAAGTGTCAAGTTCTTTTGGATTTCGTCTTGATCAAAAGTGATTCCTTTTTCAATCAAATCATAGTCCAAACCATTGATATCGAAGAGGTTAAGGTAGTTCTTAGTTTCTTTCTTATAACCCAAGATATCCAAACGATCCAAACGAGATTTCAAAGTGAAGTTTTTGAATGGAACATCATAAGAAATGTCAGTTGGTACCAACCATGATTGGTCTTCAATCCAGTAGTTTGGTTCTGCTTCTTGTTTGTTATCTTTGAAGACTTGTTTGAAAAGTCCACAGTGGTAGTTAAGACCAACACCTTCACCGTTGATGCCAAGTGTTGACATAGAATCGATGAAACATGAAGCCAAACGTCCCAAACCACCGTTACCAAGAGATGGTTCTGGTTCGACGTCTTCAATTTCGCTGATTGATTTACCAGCAGCAGCCAATTCAGCTTTAACATCTTTGTAGATGCCCAAGTTGATCAAGTTGTTAGACAAAAGTTTACCAATCAAGAATTCAGCTGAGATATAGTAAACTTTACGTTTGCTATCGTTTTTAGGTTTTGGAGCAGCTGCTTCTTTTACGAATTCCAACAAAAGATAATAGATTTCTTCGTTTGAAAGGTCCTTAAGATTTTTGTTTTTTGCTTCAACATATTGTGTAAATGTAGCCATTTTAGTTATTACCTCGATTATATCTTTCTGTAATGTCTGTCAAAAATTCTTTCTTATCGACAGTGATTTCACCTGGAAGCATACGCCATTTCCAGTTTTCACCAACTGTGTTAGGGAAGTTGGTACGGCTATTTTCAGGTTTATCAAGGATATCCTGCATAGTCGCAATAGCAGTGTCGCTTACTGTTGCAAAGAGTGTGCGAAGAAGGGCACGTGTGATAGGTTCACCTTGACGGCGGTTGATGTAAGCATCTGTGTAATCACGTTGCTCTTGTGTTAAATTATCGTACCAGCCGTTAACCACTTCGTTATCGTGTGTACCTGTATAGGCAACTGAGTGTTGTGTGTAGACGTGTGGAATGTCAATACTGTTTCCAGTTGTATCATAGAAACCAAATTGTACAATCTTCATTCCAGGATAGCCACAGTCTGCAAGAAGTTGACGTGTCTTATCATCAATATTTCCAAGGTCTTCGGCGATGATGTTAAGGTCACCCAATTCTTTTTTAACCACTTTGAAAAGATCGTAACCAGGTCCTGGAACCCATTCACCATTTTCAGCAGTTTCATCTCCACCAGGAATTTCCCAGAAGTCAGAGAAACCTTTGAAGTGGTCAATACGCAAGTAATCATAAAGTTTGAATGATTCTTGGATACGGAATACCCACCAAGCATAATTTTCAGCTTTGTGTTTATCCCAAGCGTAGATTGGGTTACCCCAAAGCTGACCAGTAGCTGAGAAGTTATCTGGTGGAACTCCGGCAATGTAACGTGGTTTACACTCTGCATCTAGTTTGAAGAGATGTGGTTGCGTCCAAACTTCAACACTATCAGCTGAGATGTAAATTGGCATGTCACCAATGATTTGAATACCATTCTCATTGGCATAAGCTTTAAGTTCAGCCCATTGACTGAAGAATAGGTATTGAACTACTTCGTGATAAGTAATCACTTCAGCAAGCTCCTTACGAAGTTTAGCAAGAGTAGCTTTATCACGTTTAACAGCTTTTTTATCATCCCAATCTTGAAGAGCTTTGTTATTAAAGTGTTCTTTAATAGCCATAAATTCAGCATAATCAGCTAACCAGTTAGCATTTTTAGTTTTAAAAGCTTGGAATTTTTTAGCTTCTTTTTTATCTGCCAAGATAGCTTTTACTGCTTTTTCAAGGATTGGACGACGTGCTTCGTACACTTTAGCATAGTCAATAAACTCAGGATCTGACCCAAAGTCAGCATCTTTAACATCAGCTTTAGTTAAAAATTTGTCACGAATAAGGAAATCCAAATCGATAAAGTGTGTATTTCCTGCTACCGCTGAGAATGATTGGTAAGGTGAGTCCCCATAACTTGTTGTAGTAAGTGGCAAAATCTGCCAGTAAGTTTGTTTTGTCTCTTTTAAGAAATCAACAAAGTCATAGGCTGCTTGACCGAAAGAACCGATCCCGTAGTCACCTGGTAGTGATGTGATGTGCATCAAAACACCGCTTGCTCGTTTGTTCATAAAGTTTACCTCAAATTATTTTTTACACTTATGATTATAATGCAAACGCTTGCATAAGTCAAGAGTTTTTAACAAAAAAATGGGATTTTTTTATATTTTTTTGAATGAATGTTCGTGAAATAAACGCTTTCATATCTAAATTATAGCTTTTTTAGATACACGGGCTCTTAGTTTTCTGAAAAATACGTCAACTTCGAATATAAAAAATAGTCGGAACTAGTTCTGTCTAACCATTTTTTTATGATCCTTTTATATAGATGTTACACTTTCTCTTTCAATGAGATGGAAGGGAATAGTTACTTTCTGAGGCTTAGTATTTTCATCTTTCAGGATAGCAACTAATTTGCGAACACTTTCTTTTCCCAGTTCCTGAATGTTAATGTCATAGGTTGTTAAGAAAGGATGCATGATTTCTGCAAACGAAGAATTGTTAATGGAGATAATAGAATAATCTTTCGGAATCTTTATTCCTTGATTGTTTACCCATTGGATAAGCCGAAGGGCAACAAGATCATCTTTAACAACCAATGCTGTAGGTAGAAAAGTTCGCAAGTGCTTTTTAAACGAATCAATCGTCTGAGATGAGAAAACAAGTTCAGGTAAGCTTTTTATATGCAACTCACTAACAGCATCTTTATAACCTTGATAACGTTCTTGGCCTACCTGACCAAAAAGATCATCTGTGACAAAGCCGATGGTTTGGTGACCTCTGGAATTAAGATACGAAACTGCTTCTTGCCCTATTGCCTTGTTATCATTATCGATATAAGTAACTTTATTAACATTGTCCACTGCTGCTCCAATTACTACAAAAGGAACTTTTTCTTTTAAGAGATAATCTTTAACAGGATCTTTTGTTTCTGAATAGAGGATTATAAATCCATCTGCACGTTTTTGACGATGCATCAGTTTAACTTGCTTAACCAATTCATCTAAAGTTGCTCCAGTAGCGATGCTGACAACCTGAGAATTACAACTAGCTTCTTCGTTAATCGCTGTTAGAATTTCCATATAGAAGGGTTGGCTAATATTTTCACGATTTGTTAAAGGTGGAAGTATAACACCTAAACTATGTGTTAAGCCAGTCGCCAATACTTGCGCAGCTATATTAGGAACATACCCTAATTCATCCATAGCCGCTCTGACTTTAATCTTGGTTTCTTCTGAAATAGCCGGATTATCTTTTAACGTTCGACTAACTGTCGACGGGCTGACACCAGCCTTCTTGGCAACATCCTTAATTGTAGCCATATATATCCCTCTCGTTTCTATTCATAATCTAATTTGCTGAAGTGTGAGAATTACCCAATATAATTACTATCAAGGTAATATTATAGCATTTAAGCAGAGAACTTCAAGTATTTTTGCAAGCGATTGCAAAAAAATAATTTTTTTATAACAAATTACTTGACAGAAAATGAAAACGGTTGCATAATATAGCAGTAAACTAATTTTTTGGAGGAATTCGAAATGAAAAAATGGCAAAAAGTGCTACTTGGTAGTGCAGGATTACTAGTTGCTGGATCGCTCTTGGTAGCTTGTGGGTCTAACTCAAGCAAGAGTTCAAGCTCAGATAGTAAGACTTTGAAACTTTGGGTACCAACAGGTGCTAAGAAGTCATACAAAGACACAGTCGCACAATTTGAAAAGAAATCTGGCTATAAAGTTGACATGGTTGAAATGGAAGATCCAAATGCTCAAGAAAACTTGACTAAGGATGCTTCTACTGCTGCAGATGTCTTCTCACTTCCACATGACCAACTCGGTAAATTGGTAGACGCTGGAGCTATCCAAGAAATCCCAGAGCAATACTCAAAAGAAATTGCTGAGCAAGATACTGAGCAAGCTGCCGTAGGTGCTCAATACAAAGGTAAAACTTATGCCTTCCCATACGGTATCGAAACACAAGTTACATACTACAATAAATCTAAACTTAACGAAGAAGATGTTAAATCATATGAAACAATCACTTCTAAAGCAAAATTTGGTAGCAACTTGAAAGAAGTTAATGCTTATGTAACTGGTCCTCTCTTCCTTTCAGTTGGTGACACACTCTTTGGTCAAAATGGTGAAGATGTTAAAGGGACTAACTGGGGCAATGAAGCTGGTGTGAACGTTCTTAAATTCATCGCAGCTCAAAAAGACAACAAAGGATTTGTTAATGTTGATTCAGCTAACATGATGGCTAAATTCGAAGATGGTTCTGTTGATGCTTTCCAATCAGGACCATGGGACTACGCTGCAGCTGCTAAAGCTGTCGGTAAAGACAATCTTGGTGTTGCTGTTTACCCAACAGTTAATATCGGTGGTCAAGACGTTCAACAAAAAGCCTTCATGGGTGTAAAACTTTACGCAGTTAACCAAACACCATCTAAAGGTAACGCTGAACGTATTGCTGCTTCTTACCAATTGGCACAAGCTTTGACAAGCAAAGACAGTCAAAATAACCAATTCACTACTGAATCACGTCATATCATCCCAGCTAACAAAGAAGTTCAAGCTTCTGAAGCCGTTCAAAAGGATGCTCTTGCACAAGCTGTAATTACTATGGGTTCATCTGACCAATACACAACTGTTATGCCTAAACTCAGTCAAATGTCAGTCTTCTGGACTGAAAGTGCTGCTCTTATGAGTGATGCCTATAACGGTAAGATCAAGGAAGATCAATTCCTTACTAAATTACAACAGTTTGATAAAGATTTGGCAGCAGCTAAATAAGAAACCTACAAATGAGATGGTAAAGAGGCAGGTGAAGGTCCTAGCCTCTTTATCTATGACTTATAGACAAAATAAAAACATCACTAATCATACATTTATCTGAGGAGATATCTATGTCACAAACAATCTACGACACAACTCCTATGCGCCAGGTCTTCAAAGAGGGTACATGGGATGTCAAATTATCCTTTCTGGTAATGGGATTGGCAAACTTGGTCAACAAACAGTTCACCAAGGGTTTGCTCTTCCTCCTCTCTGAGATTGCCTTTTTAGCGGCATTCGTCATCCAAATTGTCCCAGCTCTCCAAGGCATGATAACCTTGGGTACTCAAGAACAGGGTGAAGCCATTAAAGAAGTTAATGGTATCAAGCTAACTGTGCAAGTTGCTGGAGATAACTCGATGCTCATGTTGATTTTTGGTCTTGCTTCAGTAATCTTCTGTGCAGTCTTTGCTTATATTTACTGGTGTAACCTTAAAAGTGCTCGCCATCTCATGGCTCTTAAGCAATCAGGTCGTAAGGTACCTAACTTTATTGAAGACTTTAAGACCTTGGCCGATGGTCGCTTCCATATGGGGCTAATGTCTATCCCATTGATTGGTGTTTTGCTCTTCACCATCTTGCCTTTGATCTACATGATTTGTTTGGCCTTTACAAACTTTGACCACAATCACCCAGCTCCTAAATCACTTTTCGACTGGGTTGGCTTTGCAAGTTTTGGTGAAGTCCTACAAGGTCGTATGGCTGGTACTTTCTTCCCACTTTTGACTTGGACCTTGATTTGGGCGGTTGCCGCAACAGCAACTACTTTCTTCTTCGGTATTGTCCTTGCCCTCTTACTTAACACTAAGGGGCTAAAATTCAAGAAAGTTTGGCGTACGCTCTTCGTTATTACTATCGCCGTTCCTCAGTTCGTATCACTTCTTTTGATGCGTAACTTCCTTAATGACCACGGTCCTTTGAATGGTTTGCTTCAAACCTTGCATCTTACAAGTGGTCCGATTCCATTCTTGACTGATCCAGTTTGGGCTAAATTCTCTATTATCTTGGTTAATATGTGGATTGGTATTCCATTCACAATGTTGGTCGCAACTGGTATCATCATGAACTTGCCAACTGAGCAGATTGAAGCAGCTGAAATTGATGGAGCAAGTAAATTCCAAATCTTCAAGAGCATCACTTTCCCACAAATTCTCTTGATTATGGCGCCATCTTTGATTCAACAATTCATCGGTAATATCAATAACTTCAACGTTATCTACTTCCTTACTGGTGGTGGACCTACTAATTCTGAATACTATCAAGCGGGTTCAACTGACCTCTTGGTAACTTGGCTCTACAAACTGACTGTTAGCGCTAAAGACTACAACTTGGCATCTGTTATCGGTATCTTGATTTTCGCCATCTCTGCAACATTCAGTCTCTTGGCCTACACAAGATCATCTTCATTCAAGGAAGGGGCTGCTAAATAATGAAACGTAAGAAAAATCTTTACCTAACTGGTACTTATATCCTATTGACAGTTCTAGCTGTCATCTGGTTGATTCCGATTCTCTGGATCTTCCTTACAAGTTTCCGTGGTGAAGGAGCTAATGCGGTACCGTACTTCTTCCCTAAGACTTATACTCTTAATAACTACATCAAACTCTTTACCAGCGATGCTTATCCATTTGGAAAATGGTTCATCAATACCTTCATCGTTGCCACATGTACATGTATCCTCTCAACTTTGATTACCGTTGGGATGGCCTATTCACTTAGCCGTATTAAATTCAAACACAGAAATGGCTTCTTGAAATTGGCACTTGTGCTTAACATGTTCCCTGGTTTCATGTCAATGATTGCGGTCTACTACATTTTGAAAGCACTCAATTTGACACAAACCTTGACATCTTTGGTTCTGGTTTATTCTGCTGGGGCAGCACTTGGTTTCTACATTGCGAAAGGTTTCTTTGATACCATTCCTTACTCATTGGATGAATCAGCAATGATTGACGGTGCAACTCGTCTTCAAATCTTCACTAAGATTACCTTGCCACTGTCTAAACCAATTATCGTCTATACTGCTCTCATGGCCTTCATGGGACCTTGGGTAGACTTCATCTTTGCATCTGTTATCCTCGGTGACGTTAAAGATAAATATACTGTTGCCCTTGGACTCTATCAAATGCTTAACCAAGACGCTATCAATGAATGGTTCCTTCCATTTACCGCAGGTGCTATTATCATCGCCATCCCAATCACCCTTCTCTTTATCTTCATGCAGAAATACTATGTTGAAGGTGTAACCGGCGGATCAGTTAAATAATAAAGGATAAATGATATGACAACTCTTAAACTGGATAAAATTTACAAAAAATACCCAAATGCAACTCACTACTCTGTCGAAGATTTTAGTATCGACATTAAAGACAAGGAATTCATCGTTTTCGTAGGGCCTTCAGGATGTGGTAAATCTACAACTCTCCGTATGGTTGCTGGACTTGAAGAAATCACAGAAGGTAAACTCTATATTGATGGTGAAGTGGTTAATGACAAATCACCAAAAGACCGTGACATTGCCATGGTATTCCAAAACTACGCCCTTTACCCACACATGACTGTTTATGAAAATATGGCCTTTGGTCTTAAACTTCGTAAATATAAAAAAGACGATATCGACAAACGTGTGCGTGAAGCTGCTGCTAGCCTTGGTTTGACTGAGTTCTTAGATCGTAAGCCGGCAGACCTTTCTGGTGGTCAACGTCAGCGTGTAGCTATGGGACGTGCCATCGTTCGTGATGCTAAAGTCTTCCTCATGGATGAGCCTCTTTCAAACTTAGATGCTAAGCTTCGTGTTACCATGCGTGCCGAAATTGCTAAAATCACTCGTAATATTGGGGCAACTACCATCTACGTAACCCACGACCAAACAGAAGCCATGACCCTTGCTGACCGTATCGTTATCATGAGTTCTACTAAGAACCCTGATGGTTCTGGTACTATCGGTCGTATCGAGCAAATTGGTACACCTCAAGAACTTTATAATGAGCCAGCCAATAAATTTGTTGCCGGATTTATCGGAAGTCCTGCTATGAACTTCTTCAATGTCAAAGTTGATGGCAACCGTATCACTAACTCTGAAGGCTTGGATATTGCAATTTCTGAAGGTCAAGCTAAAATTTTGAAAGAAACTGGTTATCAAGGTAAAGAAGTTATCTTTGGTATCCGTCCTGAAGATGTTTCAAGCCGTCCAATCGTTCAAGAAGTATATCCAGATGCCAATGTTGATGCTGAAGTCGTTGTTTCAGAGCTCCTCGGTGCAGAAACAATGCTTTACCTAAAACTTGGAGAAACTGAATTTGCTGCTCGTGTTGATGCGCGTGACTTCCACAATCCAGGTGAAAAAGTTAACCTTACTTTCAACGTTGCTAAAGGTCACTTCTTCGACGCTGAAACAGAAAAACGTATCAGCTTGTAAGCACAAAAAATCAGCCTTCCTGAGCTGATTTTTTGTATGGCTTGATCAAACTACCTTTTAACTTTTACTTCCTGATACTCACTAACCATAACTCTATCAATCTATGATATAATAGCCCTTGGCACCTCGACACCGCCTACGAAGGGAGGTGAATTTGCCTATGATGGATTTACTATTCAAAACTATCATCGGACCTATTGTGGTCGGTGTTATCCTTCGTCTAATCGACAAGTGGTTAAACAAGGATAGATAGTGCTAAAAAAGACCCCGAGCTTATGTGGAAGTTAGCTTGGGGTCTTTTCTTGCCTATGATATAGACTTACTATTCAATACAAGAGTATTATGTCATAAAAGCTTATAATTGTCAAGAAACTTGAAGATATTCACTAAGTAGAGATCCTAGTCTTTAGTCTTGTCTTCTTCGTCTTTTTTATCATCATCGGTCTTATTTACAGCCGCTTTAAATTCGGATAGCATTTTACCAATAGATTGACCAAGTTCTGGCAAGCGTTTAGGACCAAAGATGAGGAGGGCTCCTAGGACAATGATGATAAGTCCTGGGGCTCCGATATCACGTAGAATTCCCATGAGATTTCCTTTCTATTTATCTTTATATTTTCTTTGTTTACGTTTATAAATGAGCTTACTAAGCGTTACGCTAACTTCATAAAGCAAGATTAAGGGTGCCGTCATGGCCAAGTCGCTAATAAAGTCAGCTGGTGTCAGAATGACCGCCAAAACTAAGAGAATAAAGTAAGCATAGCGTCTATAGTGTGTCAGAAAAACTGGTGTTATTATGCCGATAGATGTCAAAAAACTCACAACTACGGGAAGTTCAAAGAGAACAGCCAAAGGCACTGTCGTATGCAGTAAAAAACTGAGGTAGTTTTGCGCTGTAATTTGTGTATTAAAGAGCCCTTCGCCTAGTTTTAAAAGCACTTCTAAGATAGCTGGACTCACAAAATAATAGCCAAAAGCCAAGCCCAATACAAAACAGACAAAAGTTGCAGGTATATAAGCAAAGATTGCACGAGCTTCATTGTCCCTCAAACCTGGTTTCACAAACTGCCAAATCTGGTAGGTCGTGAAAGGCAAAGTGACCGTAAAAGCCATGAGACTTGCTAGATTAATGTAAATCCAAAGAATATCGTTAGGTCCTAGAACTAACAAAGGCTTGTCAAATCCTCTTGTCAAATAAGCATAGAGCTCCCCGGCGAACAACAAGGTGATACAAAAAACTAGGAAAAAGCAAATGACTACTGCAATGAAGCGTCTCCGAAATTCCACCAGATGCTCAACAATTGTCATCTCATCCTTATTTCTTACCATGCTGTTTCACCGTCACAAAGGCAATAATAACAATAAAGATCAGTTGTGGAATCAAGACTTCCAAGCTTGGATAGATACCAGCCCAATCAATGGTTGGGAAACCACTAATCAAATGATTAGACATCATATTAGTCAACTGAAGGGCATGAATGCTGACACCGAGCATCTTAAAGGCCAGGGCATAAATCAACCAAGTTAAAATAAAGAAGATACGATGTGGTTTAATATAGTGACTCGCTTTAGTCATAGCTACAGCAATGATAACAAGAACTGCAATGGCTAAACCAATACCAATCAAGAAATTAGCTGTCGTGATACGTGGGATAATACCAACATAGAAAAGGATTGTCTCGGCACCTTCACGGAAAACAGCCAAGAAACTGAGGGCAAACATTGACACAAAACTTCCGGTAGCTGTCACCGCCCTCATCTGACGATCCATAAAGTCATTCCACTGTTTAACTGAAGACTTGCTGTGGAGCCATATTCCGATAAGAATCATCATCGCAACTGCAAAGATACCAACGCCACCTTCAATAATTTCACGGTTAGCCCCAGAGGTCACAGCTGGAAAGACAACTTGCAAGATAACAGCTATAACTGCGCTGGCAAGAACACCAGCAAGGGCTCCGCCATAAACCCATTTGAGTCCCTTACGCATCTTGGCTGCCTTAAGAGTTGTCACAAGGGCCATAACGATGAGGAGGGCTTCTACTCCTTCACGCAAGAGAATCAACATGGCATCAAAGGCATTATAAGAAGCGCTAGTATCGATAGCAGATAAATCTGTAATTAAGGCTTGGAGTTTATCTTGATAAGCCTTTTCTTTCCCCTTAACCATGATAACAGGCGTTTCACTCTCCACACGTGTATAGAGGCTAGGATTAGTTGTGCTTACATCTCCTTCAATGGTTGGCCAGATAGTGATGAACTTCTTCATCGTTGCCGCAGCTGTTTTATCATCACCTGCTTGGAATTGACCTAAAGCCTTTTTCAAGAGTTTAATACCATCATTAAGGGTTAAACTTGAGCTTGTACTATCAAGAGGAACTCCCTTGATGAAGTCATCAATTCCACCCTTGAGATCATCATAAGATGACTGGATGCTGGTGAAATCAGTAGGCTCCGTCTCAATACTGCTTCGTAGAAGTGAAATAGCCGTCTCAATCTTACCGTAGTAAGCAGTACTATGGTCACGGACAACAGCTTCATTTCGTGTCCAAGCATTATTTAATTCACCGTAAGTTTTGCGGGTCGCGGCTAGGTCTTTAGCCGTAATGGCATCCTGTAAGTTCTTGAAATATGGCTCAAGGCGAGTATTTAGTTTTTCCTTCTCTGCGTCTAAGTCAACAGGATTTTGCTCTTTTTCAAATTTAAGAAGGGCTGACGAGATAGTGGTTAAATCTTCTTCTGTTACATCGCCCTTAATATCAAGAGCCTTGCTGACTTCTTTACCAGCCTTGGAATCGTGATTTTCTTTAGTTTCGAAATCGGACTTAATCTCACCAACCAATTCCTTAGCTTTAGCTTGATCTTTATTTTGAACAGCTGTTGTTGCATCTGTGATTTTGATATAGAGATCACTATAGGATTCAGCAGCTACTGGATAAGTCCAGAATAAGGCCAGTAGCCCCACCAAAACGAGGAGTTTATTCAAAGAGTGCTTGACCAAGGTAGCCTCCTTTCTCCACGCCAGCAAAGCAAGCAAATAGCCCGCTACCGATATGGGTGATGTACTCGTTCATCTTGTCTACAGCACCAAGATTGGTCTGAATTTTAACAAAACTATTTGGATCTTTTTGAAAAGCGATAAAAATCAAGCCTGCATCAAATTGCCCTGTTCTCTCATCGATTCCATCCGAATAGGAATAAGACCGCCGTAAAATAGGGAGATTTAGCTCTTTTGCCAAGCGAACATGTGAATCTACTGGTAGTTTAGATAAATCTACTTCATCAAATTCGTTGGTTTTCCCAAATGGAGCACCGGACTCCTTGTAGCGACCAAAAGTATTTTCCTGCTCCTGCAAATTGGTACGATCCCAAGTTTCTAGGTGCATCTGTACCAGACGAAGAGCCATATAAGAACCACCCTTCATCCAATCCTTACTGTCAGTCCAGACAACCTTGTCAAATTCCTTTTCTGTCGTAACATTAGCAGTTCCGTCCTTGAAACCAAAGAGATTTCGAGGCGTTTCCTTGCGGTCACCGATGGCTGCAAAACCGGACTTGCTCCACTTCATAGTGATGCTATTACGACCTTTGCGGATGAGATTTCGGACCGCATGAAAGGCTACTTGCTCATCGTCGGCACAGGCCTGAATGACGATGTCACCACCAGTGTATTTGTCCTGCAACTGCTCCTTTGGAAAAGGAGGCAAATCACGAAAGAGCTTGGGACGTTTAGATTCCAAACCTAATTTCTTGAGAAAGCTAGCAGAGACACCAAACGTCAGGCTCAAGCGATAGGGGTTCAGTCCGACCGTTTCCCCTGTATCTTTTGGTGGTAAGAACCCATTGGCACCATTTTTTTGAACCAACTGCCCTTCGACTAATTTACTACTATAATCGGTCCAGTCTTTAAAGAGCTGGATGACTTCTTTTTTGTCCGTCGTGTGAAGATCTAATACCACCAAGTAGCAAGCCTTCTGCATGGCCGTCGTAATCCCAGCCTGGTGCTTACCATAAAAAGTGATATCTTCATCACCATCATAAGCCTTTTTACTTGAACTATCCTGATTAGCGAAAAAAGCAGATGCACCAGAAAGACCAAGTGCAAGACCAGCCCCTCCAATACCTGCTTTTTTAAGAAATTCACGACGGTCCATTTTTCGATTTAAAAATTTTTCGTCAGTCATTTTTCTTATTTCCCATCTAGGATAACACCCATTTGTGATAATGGTTCACCAAGTTTCGTTACAGCTTCAGCCAATTCCTTAGTATCAGTCTCACTCAAATCAGTATAAGACTTATAGTTTTTATCATCAATCATGTGTTTGTCCAAAAGTCCATTCACATTCTTGAACTCTGTTTCCAAAGTCTTCACAAGCTTAGCATCTTTCTTCTCAATCAATGGTTTGAAGAGTTCAAAGATTTTTTCAGCCCCTTGAATATTGGCACGGAAGTCGTAGAGATCAGTGTGTGAGAAGACTTCTTCTTCACCTGTAATCTTTTGAGTGGCTACTTCGTTAAGAAGGTCAACAGCACCTGTCAACATGATATCTGGAGTAACTTTAACAGTTGCAATTTTAGCCTTGAGTTCCTTGATATCCTTAACCAATTGATCTGCATAAGTCGCAGTCCCATCCGTCGTGTTGTCCTGCCACATGATGCGTTCAATACGGTGGAAACCTGACCAGCCGTCTTCTGATTTATTTTCATCCATGTAATCTACCAAACGGTAATCGATTTTCACATCAGACTCACCAAAGCTTTCTGCAATTGGTTCTGAACGTTCGTAAGCCATACGAACTAATGGGTATTGTTTCTTAGCTTCTTCAAGATTTCCTGACTTGAGGGTTTCACTGAATCCCTCAGTATCTTTCAAAAGCTGATCAATTTCGCCTTCTATGAAAGTCTTGTAATCACTTGTAGCCTGCTTCAATTGCTTTTGCTCACTGGCTGTGAGTTTTGAGCTAGTTGAGCTTGAATTACTTGAATTACCAGATTTGGCACAAGCTGTTAACAAAAGACCTGATGCTAAAAGAACAACACCAAGTTTATTTAATTTTTTCATGAATGCCTCCTATTTTCAAGATAGTGTGCGACATCTGTCGATATATATGTGAATCGCCGCTTTCATGTTTATGAAAAACGAACGATGATAAGTCAATAATGATCTCTCGTATGTAAGAGAACATAATTCTAAACTAACAGAAGAAACCTGCACTGTCAACGGTTTTAGCCTATTTAAGAACTATTCTAAAGAGCAGATAAGAATGATTCTAAATAAAAGAAAAACAACAGGAAATAACCTGTTGTCACTTATTATTTCATCCGTCGTTTTCTAAGGAATCCTAGGCTAAGAATGCTTAGAAGACCTGCTAAAAAGAGTCCACGATTTGTCTTTTCACCAGTGGATGGCAGTTGCTTATCAGTTTGACGACTAGCTTCAGTCTTAGCCTGACCATTGCCATGATTAACAAGTTCAGCATCTCCAACAAGGTACTCTTGACTTGAGGTTTTAACAGTTGTTTTTGTTAACTCAGTATCTCTATCAGCAAATGACCCGTTCCTTTCAGAAGGCTGATCTACTGCCGCAGTTGGCGTCTGAGCATTGGTCAAACGAATAATAGTCGCTGTTAGTGGATCCAAGGTCAAGATGTGATTGTTGATTGTCACACCTGATAACTCACTAATGCCGGATAGATTGACTTGACTGCCATCTGCCAAAACCAGATAGGATAGACCATTTGTAATCTTGCTCAAATTAAACTGACGAGCCTTGCTATCAGCATTGACATAGACAAGGTAACGGTCTCCATTGGAAGCAACAGTTTGGTATCCTAATACCAAATCTTCTTGAGCGACATTGTCCTGACCAAGAACTGTCAATAGCGTTAGACGTGCATCTACATCTGCTTTTGATTTAAAATTGAAGGCATCTGTAGACTTACGTAAAGCGATTAATCCTTTGGTAAAGGCACGTGTTTTCGTATTTTCTGGGAATAACTTAGTATCAGTAGCCTTAGTCCAGTCAAAATGGTTAACCGCGTCACTAGAATCATAAGAATCATGGATAAAGTACGGATAATCAAATGGATTGCCCTTTTCATCCACTAAGAAATGGGACTTATTCGGCACCTTGTCCTCAGACACAGGATAACGGTAGGCAGGATCACGGAACTGTTTGGTGCGGCCGTATTCCTGACCAGAGTGAATAAATGGTGTTCCCTGAGCAGTCAAGACCATGAGGTTTCCTAGACGCAAGCGACGATGAATTTCAGCATTATTCTCAGTCTTGCTTGGATCCTTCTTGATTGATTGGGCGATGATATCAAAAAGGGTCAAATTATCGTGAGCAGCAATATATTGAATCACATCACCTGGAGAATCAGCCTCGAAGTTAGTTGGTTGTGCCTTGATATTGTCAAAAACCTTATTAATATCACGTTTGCCACCTGTAATGAAAGCTGGTGTCCCCTCGTTTGGATAACCTGATTTGAGGGTGTTTCGAATATCATCTGAAAATACAGCTACGGTATCAGTATCTTTCATCCAAGACTGATCGGCAGGCTGAACAGGGCTATTTTCATCGCCAGTATAAGTCACCCAGCCCTCACCAAGCATAATAAGGTTTGGATTAAGGGCACGTGCAGCATGGTAAGCTTGCTCGATACTTTCAGCATCATGGTCACCCATCATATCAAAGCGGAAACCATCTACCTTGTATTCCTTAGTCAAATAAGCAATCGAATCAACCAAGACACGACGGCTCATATAGTGAGTTGTTCCAAGACGCCCTCCACCAAAACTCGAACGAGGAGTACCATCAGCATCCATAAAGTGATAATAATTTGGCTCAAGGTCTTCAAAAATAGCTGTCTTGGCTGTATGATTATAGACCACATCCAAGATAACGCCCATACCGTGGGCATGAATAGCCGCAACTAAATTCTTGAATTCTTCGATCCGTTTACCTGGTTCACTTGGATTTTCAGAATACATACCCGTCAAAGAGAAATAATTTTGTGGATCATAGCCCCAGTTGTAGTTACTATTACTTGAAGCGTAGGTATACAAACGCTTCCCATTTTGCATTTCATTAACAAAATAGTAGCTTAATACTGGCAAAAGCTGAATATGGGTAACACCGAGATCTTTAAGATAATCCAAACGCTCCGCAAAGGCTGCGAAGGTACCAAACTGGTGTTTCAATTCAGCAGAGATAGCCTTATCAGAAGTGAAATCTCAGACATGAGCCTCATAAATGATGGCATCTTCTCGAGATTTAAAGTTAGGAATCTTAGCGTAATCAAGGTCTTTTGGTCCATAATTAGCAGGATCTACAAAGGCAGCCTTGGCAATCTTATGGTCATGTCCCTTGCTGGCATCGTCACTATTCCAAGCAGCCAAAGACTTAGCATAAGGATCCAAAACGATTACTGACTGATCACCACGTTTAATGCGGTATTGATAGAAATAACCTGTTAAGTTTTCAAGACCAAGGTCAGTCGCAAGCAAGTCAGCTTGCCAAGTACCCCGAGGTCCTTTGCTTAGTTTATGTTCAGCAAGCACCTTGTCTTGATTATTCCTATCATAGACAATGATATCTACTCGATCAGCACTTGGTGACCAAAGGGTCACATGTGCCTTACTACCATTCTCTTCTAGACGAGCACCCAATTCTCCATCGTAACTGTAGAGCGCATCCTTCAATTGCCAACTCTCAGACGTTTTAAAACTATCATTGCCCAAAGTGACCTTGTAAGGCAGATTTTCCGCAGTAAAATCACCTGTTAATGTAGCTTTTTTGAGTTTAGCATCCAAGTCAAGCTGTTTAAGAGTGACGCTATTACCATCCTTATCTGTCACCTTGAGGTCTTTGAGAATATCTTCAGATGAAACCTCTTCTAGATTGGTGAAGCTAAGTTCGATTTGGCTTGGACTAAGCTGCTGAGCTCCAGTCAAACGCACATCCTTAACAAAATAAGGGTTAGTGTAGACTGTCGTATCAGTATCTCGTACGAAAAGCTGACGAGTTTTTTTCAAGTCACTAAATTTATAATCATTTGGTTGAATTTTCACATCATCTCCTGTTTTGCTCTCATCTAAGAGTAAAAATCCGATAGATTTAGCAGCCTCGGTTAGCGGAATGTCTAAATAGGCACCATACTTACCATTTGGTTGGAAATTGACACCATCAGGCCAATTACTTGGAGCGTCCTTAACATCACCCCAATACCAGACAGACTTATTACTATAGTCGCCATCCGTACGGAAATAATTGATACGAACGTGATCTTGAGGGATAGGTTGATAACTGTAAACTTGAAAATCTTTGTCAATCCAAGCCTCATTCATTTGAGGGCTAAGAATTTCTACTGCTTTATCCCCTGAAAGGTTCGTTCCAGCGGCATTATTAATCAAGAAGCTAAGCTTTTTGGGAGAAGCAGACAACTTCACATCTAAATAGACGCCATAATCATCCTGTTTAGCTTCTGCAAATGAGGTTGCTCCTGTTGGCCAGGCACCCTTCTGAGATGATGGTGTCTCAACATCATCCCAAGTCCAAAGTCCAAGTGAAGCCTTGTCTAGACTTGGTAACTCTTGAAAATGCAAGCGAATAGTTCCCTCAGCAACAGGATCCTCAGACGCATTAGTAAGAGATTGACTATTGTTAGTACTTACTGTTTTTGGTGTGTTTTCAGTTGTTTCATTTAGCTTGTAAGCCACAGTAGGGCTAGTATTTTCTTCTGAAAGAGAAACTGGCTCATTTTCCTTGGACACTGTGGTATTATCAGCTGTTACAGGAGCTGTTGGCGTTTCAATTACTAGACCACTGCTGGTAAGACTAGAATCAGATGGTTCTACCTGTGTACTTGATACAGGTGTTGAAACTTCTTCTGCCTTTACCCCTTGAACCGCAGTAAAGCTCAAAAAAACAGCTCCAATTGTTACAGAAGCCAAACCTAACTTGTACTTACGAAGACTATAACGAAGGACTTTTTCGTTATTAGATTGAGTATTTCTTTTCATTATAACTCCTTTTAATAGCGTTTTCACATTTTCTAATATACCATTTAGATTACATTTATGCAAGCGTTTTCGCTCTTTGAAAATAAAAAGAGAACCATTAGATTCTCTCAATTTCTTAATTATAAACAGAATAATAACGCTTAATCCCTGCTACAATCGCATTAGCCAAAGTTTCTTGGTAAGCAGACGTCGTTAAGCGAGCTGCTTCTTGAGGATTTGACAAGAAACCTAGTTCTAGAAGGACTGCCGGCGCTGTTGTTTCTCGCAAGACCGCAAAGGTGCGACGCTTAACGCCCTGATTCTGAGCTCCAGTTGCGTTAATAAGGCTAGACTGAATAGCATTTGCCAGGGTATCACTCATACTCAAACGAGTCGGATTGGCATGATAAGCCGCATTAATACGTGAAGGATATTCCGCAAAAGGTTGGTAATAATAAGTCTCAATACCTTGCACATCAGAGCTTCCTGCAGCATTGATGTGGATACTGACGAAAATATCTGACTCAGATGCATTGGCTGCACGTGAACGATCTGTTAGGTCAACAAAGGTATCACTTGTGCGTGTGGTGACTACTTGATAGCCTTCTGCTTCTAGTTTAGCTTTCACACGACTTTGGATAGCCAAGGTCAAGCTCTTTTCAGAAATACCAAAGTACGAAGCTCCTGGATCATAGCCACCATGACCAGCATCTAGATAAACAATCTTATTAAAGACATCATAGTTTCCTCGTGAGGCTGAACCGATTTTCTTATGAGCTACCACGTCAACAGAAGTTGCACCAAAACCAACATTCTTACCCGATGCATCTGTCAAATATCCGTGAACGATGTACTTGCCTGAATTCCACTTGTGTTGGCTGGCAGAAACGGTCACCTTATAGGAACCATCCTCCTGTTTTGTAGCATTATGCCAAACAAGATCGTCTTGGCCATTTTGGTCAGACCATACAGGGATAACGACACCTGTAATCCCCCCTGGATTGGTGAGATTAGTGATGACAACATCAAAAGTGCCTCGATTTTTGTCGTTGTTGACAATAGTTAAGGTTCCTTGAGTCTTGGTAATATCAAGGGTTACTTGTTTGCCTCCAAGGCCAATGAATTTACCATCATTATCAACCAAGTAGACATGAGAGTTATAGAGACCGCTATCACCTTTATGGTTGCTTGAACGAACGGTTACCTTATAGTCTCCATTAGCTTGTTTAGCTGCCTTGTACCAGATGATATCATCTTGACCATTCTTTTCTGACCAGGTTGGAACTAGAACTTCTTTGAAGCCGTATGGTGCAACCAAATTTGAAATGACAAGATCATAGCTACCAGTAGCATTGTTCAAACCTGTAATGGCAAGGTCTGCTTTAGGTTCCGATAAAGTCACTTTTGCTTGAGTCGCCCCAACTCCAACTTGTGAGCCATCGTTTTGAATATAGTAAAGATGGACATTGTAAGTACCTGTCGAGTATTTGTGATTAGCCACTTGGACATTAACTTTGTAACTGCCATCAGCTTGACGAGTCGCTTCATACCAGCGAATATCATCTTGCCCATCTTTTTCGGACCAGATAGGCACTTGAACCGTACGCACACCCTTAGGACTATAGACATCACTGATAAGCACATCAAAACTACCAGCACCATTGTTATTTAAGATAGAAATGCTGCCACTTGGCTTAGTCTCACTAACCTCAACCACAGTCTCAGTCAAATACTGACGGTTACCAGCATTATCTATGAGATAAGCATCCGCTCTGTATTTACCAGTTGAATGTTTGTGGTCTGAGGCTTTAATGGTAACACGATAGCTACCGTCTGCTTGCTTACTTGCCTTATGCCACACCAAATCATCCTGTCCATTAACAAGACTCCATGACGGTACCAAGACTTCCTTCAAGCCATTTGGTGCAACAATATTTCGAACCACAGCATCAAAAGTGCCTGTCGTAGCATTGTTATTTTCAATCGTTAGGCTGGCACTTGGACGCGATTGGCTAACTTCCACCACTTTTTCAGTCAAGTAGAAACGCTTGTTAAAATTATCTACAATATAGGCATCGGCACGGTATTTACCAGTTGAATGTTTGTGGTCGCTTGCCTTAATAGTAGCGCGGTACGAACCGTCCGCTTGTTTCGTAGCCTTGTGCCAAATTAAATCATCTTGACCACCGACTAAACTCCATGACGGTACGAGGATTTCTTTTAAACCTGTAGGAGCAATGATGTTTTTCACTACAGCATCGAAGGTACCTGTAACCGCATTATTGTTTTCAATAACGAGACTTGCACTTGGACGAGAGTAAGTTACAGAGACTACTTTCTCAGAAATATAATGTCTCTTATTTGTTCGGTCAACAACATAGGCATCTGCACGGTAATTGCCGGCTTCCCCCTTGTGATCAACCGCCTTAATCGTTACACGATAAGAGCCGTCCATTTGCTTAGCTGCCTTATGCCAAATCAAATCATCTTGGCCATTGGCTAAACTCCAAGATGGTACGAGAACTTCTTTGACACCCAAAGGAGCGACAATATCACGCACAACTGCATCAAAGGTACCAGTCGTCTGATTGTTATTCTCAATTGAAAAATTTGCTTTAGGTTGCAAGGCATCTGCAGTTTGACCTGCTACCGAATGAGTCAATCTTTCTGGCTCAGTCGAAGCTGCACTTGATACCTCTGAAACACTTGAAGTAGATGTATTTTCTGAACTTGCTACCGAACTTACTTTAGCTACTGATTCGGAAGCGACTGTCCTTGATTCAGTAGTTTCAGTTGAAACTACCACTGATTGACTGACTTGTGGAGTACTTGAGTTTGCTACTTCACTTGTAGCGGTTGACGGAGTTGCCACAGTGGATGCTGCTGATGATGACGGTGCGTCCTTAACCAGAACTCCTTCACCTCCAAAAATATCAGCTGCTGTTGCAGGTTGATAATGACTACCTTCAGCAACGGTAGGTATTTGAGTAGCTACCTCATCGGCACTAGCCACTTGAGTGGTTACTGCCATAAGAACAGCTGCACTGGCATAGTAGATAAAATCTTTTGTTCGCATTTAACTTTCCTTTAACACTTTTTTATACGTCAATCATTTTACCACAGAAACTGTTTTACGAATAGGGGAAAAGTGATAATTCTCTAAAAAAATAACAAAAATGAAAAAAGAATAAGTGTTTTTCAAATAAAAGACTACTCAATTCAGGTTAATTAATCTAATATTCATCATAATAACAAGGATTTAAATACAAAATAAAAGATTTTGACAATTGATTGATTTAGTTCCAAGAATACACAATAGGAACAATAAAAAGCCCACAGAAATTCACTTCTGAAGACTTTTCATTTAATAAACTAAGCAAAGATTGAGAAGAATGGTGCACCAAGTTTAGTGTCCATTGGATCTGTACTCTTAACACCATGAATGTAATCCAAAGAATACCAGCCATTATTTGCAGCATTAAATGGATCACGTACATAAGTTTTACCATTATCATAGCCATGAAGAACAATTTCATGCGTATATGGATAGTTGATAAACTGACTTGCTCCTACCGCAGCAAGAACGTGTTGACCGGACAACAAAGCAGAAGCAATACTAGAGATGCTTGAAAGCATGTTACTCTTAAGCCCCCAGTTTTTACTTGCTGAGACAATACCTTCTGCATCAGTACCAGCAACTGATGTTTTATTGAATGAATTTGTATTGTAATACAAGTAATCCGCTACAGTTGTTGGTGATACAGTTGTTCCCAAGATATCTGTAAAAGTCATCGCCAATGATGTTGGGACACAGCCAGATTGATCCATATTGCTGACACCATACCACTTAGAAGCCCAACGAGGGTCACGTTGAGAATAATAAGTCGTTTGTGGCTCAACACGACGATTACGTGGAGCAAGAGCTGTCTCACCAAGGTTGAAACCTTGTACAGTATTATCTACATAATCAACATAAACATGAGTCGTGTAATTTCCAGCAAGATTCTTATGATTGACTGTAGAAACATTGACCTCAGTATGTGTGCCAGTCGGTGTAGCATCGTACCAAGAAAGGTTCCCTTGGTTGCTCTCAGACCAAACCGCCACTCGAATTTTCTGAATTTGACGCCCTTGAGGTGCCTGATCTACCACTACAGTGAAGCTACCAGCTTCTGAATTAACATTAGTGATATAGGTTTGCGTTTTAGTCTTAGCATTACGGAATTCAACTGTTGTCGTTGTCCCTCCTACACCAACTTGTGCCCCATCATTTAAAATGTAGTACAAATGAATATTGTACAAACCTGTTGAATTCTTGTGGTTAGTAGCTTGAACATTTACCGTATAAGTGCCATTAGCTTGATGTGTTGCTTCATACCAACGAATATCATCTTGTCCGTCTTTTTCAGACCAGATAGGTACTTGAACAGTACGGACACCTTTAGGGCTATAGACATCACTGATAATGACATCAAATGTTCCAGCATCCTTGTTATTGTTGACTACTGAAATCGTACCAACTGGTTTATTATGTTTAACGTCTACCACCGTTTCAGTGACATAGTAGCGTTTGTTAGTATTATCTACGATATAAAGGTCAGCACGATAATTGCCAAGCGAATTCTTGTGTTCATTAGACTTGATAGTGACACGATAACTACCATCTGATTGGCGAATCGCTTTGTGCCAGATAAGGTCATCTTGACCGTTCACAAGACTCCATGATGGCACTAAGACTTCCTTAACACCATTTGGAGCAGAAATATTACGAACAACGGCATCAAAAGTTCCCAATTCAACATTATTGTTTTCAATAATGAGACTTGCAGTAGGACGAGTTTGAGTAACTTCTACCACTTTTTCAGTAAGGTAGAAGCGATTGTTTGAGTCATCTACAATATAAGCATCGGCACGGTATTTACCAGTTGAATTCTTATGGTCTGTTGCCTTAATCGTCACACGGTAAGAGCCATCAGCTTGACGAGTTGCCTTATGCCAGATAAGGTCGTCCTGACCACCAGCTAAACTCCATGAAGGAACAAGGACTTCTTTCAAACCTGTAGGAGCAACAATATTACGAACAACTGCATCAAAAGTACCTGCTGCCGTATTGTTGTTTTCAATCGAAAGGACACCACTTGGACGTGCATAGTCAACCGATACTACTTTTTCTGAAATATAGTGACGATTGTTAGAGTTATCTACAATATAAGCATCCGCACGGTAATTACCTTTATTGCCCTTATGCTCACTTGCCTTAATGGTTACACGATAGCTGCCATCGCTTTGTTTAGTTGCCTTATGCCAAATAAGGTCGTCTTGACCGTTTTCAAGGCTCCATGATGGCACCAAAACATCCTTAACACCCAAAGGTGCTGTGATATTAGTGATGACGGCGTCAAATGTACCATTTTGGGCATTGTTATTCTCAATAGCAAAACTTGCTTTTGGTCTTAGCTGCTCAGGGGTCTTGCCAATGAAGACTTGCGTTGTTGTTCCCCCTACACCAGTCAATTGTCCATCTTTCTGAACATAGTAAAGATGAACATTATAGAGACCTGTTGTGTTTTTATGAGCTGAAGCTTTTACATTGACAGTATAAGCACCATTGCTTTGACGGTCAGCCGTATACCAAATAATATCATCCTGACCATCAACTTCTGACCAGATAGGCACTTTTACAGTCTCAACTCCATTTGGTGCCTTGACATTAGAAATGACAACATCAAAGCTACCTAGAATTGGGTTGTTATTGACAATCGAGATAAGACCACTCAAATCACCTTGAGTTGGATCTGCCTCAACACCGACATTAGCTGTAAATCGCCCAGTATAATCAACACTTTGGTCAAAGACATGTTTTCCTGGCAAAAGATTAGCCGTCGCTGAGAACTGCCATGCACCAGTTTTACCGTTATAGCGCATATTCTTAGCACTTGTAGCTGTAAGTGTTGTTGATGGATATTGAGCAACCCAGAAGTTTTCAAGACCAAATTGAGAGGTTGAAACTGGACCTCTATAACCTAGATTGTTTTCATCCAACCAGCTGGCACTTGTGTAGAACATCAAGTTGTTATAGCCATACTTACGCATTTCATTAACCCAGGCTTGGGTATTACGGTTGATGTTTGGAAGCATGTTGGAATCTTCAAAGTCATTAACCATAACAGTGCTCTTTGGAAGGTTAAGTCTTTGTGCTGCTTCGATATAGAAGCGAGCCTCTGCACGTGCTTCTTCCTCAGTTGTGTATCGAGAAAAATGATAAGTCGATACTTGGAGACCTGCGATTTGAGCATTGCGAACCTGTGAAGGAGCTTGGGGATTATTGTACCAAGTGTCTTCAGTCAATTTAACGACGACACCACCCACACCTTGGCGGGCAAGAGCACGGTAATCTTCTACACTGATATCACCGTTATGGCTGCTGACATCAATAAAAGTCTTAGGCTGAACCCTAAGATTTGTCGAAGAGACATCCGAAGAATTCGTTAATTTAGCAGGTGTGGCAACAGCGTTGTTAGGGGCCTCATAAGCTGTTGAATGTGCAGAAGCGGTCACACTCTCAGAGCTAGCGTTTGAAATCGCTGTTGATGTAGACGTAACAATCGTTGTTGAGTTAGCTACAGATGTTGATGCAGTTGAGGTTACAGCCACACTAGACACTTCCGAACTTTGTTTAGCAATAGCTGTAGAGACTGCTGGAGTGTTAGCTTTTGGCACTTCACTTGTTGCTACAAAGGCAGGGGCTGAAACAGTTGAGCTTGGTGTTTCAGTAATTGACGCTTCACCACCAAAAATTTCTGCTGCAGTCGCAGGTTGATAGTGGTTTCCTTCAGTAATAGAAGGCGTTTGTGTTGCCACTTCATCAGCTTGAGCAACCTGAGTAGTTACAGCCAAGAGAACAGCCGCACTGGCATAGTAGATAAAATCTTTCGTTCGCATTTAACTTTCCTTTTGCATTTGTAATACTTGAACCATTTTACCACATAAAAACTCTCGTGGAAAGGTTATTATTAAAAATTTTCTAAATAAAATAGAAATATTATAAAATTATAAACAAACTTTCTCTCTTGATAGAGAACTCTTTAACTTATTATTCGTATGTTTCTACAAAACTATTGAAAATCCGTGACGATTTTTTCAAATAAATACAAATGAAAATGTATGAAAAAATTCCCGAACCTTTGTTCGAGAATTTAATTTATCTTTATTTACGTTTTGGTGGGTTATGGATAGCTTCTCCAAGTACGTCAGCAAAGGCTTCGTACATATTTTCAGAGAAGGTTGGGTGACCATGAATAGATTGCAAGAGTTCATCTACAGTCAATTCATTTTCCATAATTGTTGATGCTTCGTTAATCAATTCGGCTGCAGCCGGACCAATAATGTGAACACCAAGGATTTCATGGTACTTCGCATCTGCAACGACTTTAACAAAACCTTGAGCTTCGTTGGAAGCAATGGCACGTCCGTTACCAGCAAAGCTTGATTTACCAATCAGAACATCGCCGTATTTAGCGCGTGCTTCTTCTTCAGTAATACCACACATCGCAACTTCTGGGTGTGTGTATACAGCAGCTGGTGTGTAGTCAAGGTGAGCCTTACGAACGTTACCATGCATTGCATTTTCAGCCGCAACTTCACCCATACGGTAGGCAGCGTGAGCGAGCATCTTGGTTCCATTGACATCACCTGGAGCATAGATTCCTGGAATAGATGTTTCTTGGTAAGCATTAACTTTGATACGACCACGGTCGAGTTCAAGATTAAGATTTTCAAGACCATCCAACTGAGGAACACGTCCGATAGAAAGAAGAGCACGGTCAGCTACAATCTCTTCACCATTATTAAGTTTAAGGGTCAATTGGTTGTTAGCTTCTACAATCTCAGAAACTCCGACAGATGTCATAATCTTAATACCCTTCTTAGCAAGGATTTTTTGAAGTTCAAGTGATACTTCTTTATCCATAGCAGGGATAATGCGGTCAGCCATCTCAACAACAGTTACATCCACACCGTATGAAGCATAAACAAGACCAAGCTCGATACCAACGACACCACCACCCATAACAGCGAGTGATTTAGGCAACTCACGCAAGTCAAGAATATCGTCAGATGTCATCACAAGTTGTGAATCAATGCCAGGGATATTGATACGTGAAACTTTTGATCCAGTCGCAAGGATGATATTACGTCCCTTGATTGTTTCTGATCCGATTGTAACCGTCTTATCTGGGTTAACTTGACCAAGACCGTTGAAAATAGTCACTTTGTTAGCCTTCAAAAGACCTTGAACACCACCAGTAAGTGTCTTAACGACAGAGTTCTTAAAGTCAACAGTCTTATCCATATCGATAGTGTAGTTTGTTGACGCTAGGTTGATACCACGACCTGCAGCAATCTTAAGTCCATTAAGAATTTCTGCATTTTTAAGGTAGGTCTTAGTTGGGATACATCCTTTATTCAAACATGTTCCACCAAATTCAGATTTTTCTATGATAGCAACCTTACCACCAAGTTGTGCCCCACGAATAGCAGAATAATATCCTGCAGGACCACCACCAACAACGATAATATCGTATTCATTGTCAGCAAGTGGTGCTTTTTCTGTAGCAGCTACTGGAGCAGCTTGGGCAGGTGCTTTAGGAACTTCAAGTCCAGCTGATTCCAATTGAGCAGATGCTTCTGCAGCTGGTGCGCTCGCAGCATTATCAGCCACAACTTCACCTTCTGCTCCGATATAACCAATTACCTCAGTTACTGGAACTGTTTCACCAGCCTGACGAGTAATCTTCAAAAGGACACCTGAATCTTCCGCTTCAAGTTCCATGTTCGTCTTATCTGACATGATTTCAAGAAGGATATCTCCCTCATTAACCACATCACCCTCTTGTTTTTTCCACTCGATGATCTCGCCTTCCTGCATATCAACACCAAGCTTAGGCATAATAATCTCAAAAGCCATATTTTATGATACTAAGAACGCTAAAATGCGACAGAATTTTAGGAGTTTTACGTTAGTGTGCTTGCACACAAGTAAAACTATCTAAATTCCGAAGCATTTCGTTCGAGTTCAAATCAACTCAAACGCTTTAACGCCCTCTCCTTTCTATTTCAAAACTTCAGTTTTCAGATATTTTATTTCACTTAAATCAACAATTCCATTGGATTTTCAATCAGATGCTTCAAATCAACCATGAATTTGGCACCATTCATACCATCCACAATACGGTGGTCAATAGTTAAGCAAAGTCCCATAATTGGACGCACGACAACTTCACCATCAACAACGACAGGTGTCTGAATAGTTGCTGAAACACCAAGGATAGCTGAGTTTGGTTGGTTGATGATTGGATTAAATGATTTAGTTCCAAACATTCCCAAGTTAGTAATTGAGAAGGTAGAACCTGACATTTCGGCAGCCTTCAATTTACCAGCTTGAGCTTTTTTAATGACATCCTTAGAGGCCACAACAAACTCGGACAAACTCATCTTATCTGCACCATGAACAACTGGCACAATCAAACCATCATCAAGACCAACGGCAATACCGATATTAACAAATTTGTGTAATTCGATATTTTGCGCATCATCAATCAAGGATGCATTGAGGTAACGATGTTCCTCCTTCATAAGGGTACGAACGACTGCTAAACCAATCAAATCAGTGAAAGTCACCTTCATACCAGTCTTGTTCATGATTGGATCAAGGACTTGCTTACGAAGAGCCATAAGGTTAGTCATGTCCACATCATAGTTAAGAGTAAATGTTGGTGCAGTCAAGTATGAATGCGTCATTCCCTTAGAAATCGCCTTACGCATAGCAGACATTGGAATGACTTCCACACCTTCTGGCAAGACTTTTTCAGGTTTAACTTCAACCGCAGGTGCAGCAGCAGCTTCCTTAACTTGTGCTGGAGCACTGATTGCAAGGACATCTTCCTTAGTAATCTTACCACCAAAGCCTGTTCCAGAAACGGTCGCTAAATCAATACCGAGGTCTGCAGCAATCTTACGTGCTAATGGGGTTACCTTAGGTTGAGCACCTTTGAAGTTCTCAACGTCATCTGCATGAACCCGACCTTTTGGTCCAGTTCCCGGAACCTGAGCAAGGTCAATGCCCAACTCACGCGCCACCTTACGAGCCTTAGGCGTTGCACGAACCTTACCACCTTCATGAACCACAGCTACTTGTGGTTGAGGCGTAGCGGCAGGCGTTTCCACAACAGCAACTTCTTCAACTTGCGGTGCAGCTGCTGCAACTGGTGCGCTCGCAGCATTATCAGCCACAACTTCACCTTCTGCTCCGATATAACCAATTACCTCAGTTACTGGAACTGTTTCACCAGCCTGACGAGTAATCTTCAAAAGGACACCTGAATCTTCCGCTTCAAGTTCCATGTTCGTCTTGTCTGACATGATTTCAAGAAGGATATCTCCCTCATTAACCACATCACCCTCTTGTTTTTTCCACTCGATGATTTCACCTTCCTGCATGTCCACACCAAGCTTAGGCATAATAATCTCAAAAGCCATATTTTATGATACTAAGAACGCTAAAATGCGACAGAATTTTAGGAGTTTTACGTTAGTGTGCTTGCACACAAGTAAAACTATCTAAATTCCGAAGCATTTCGTTCGAGTTCAAATCAACTCAAACGCTTTAACGCCCTCTCCTTTCTACTTTAAATTATATTTTCCGATACTCTCACAGTTAAAACAAGAAACACATTTTACTAGCGAGACATATCACTTAACCGTCGCTAGAAAGTTAGTTTCCTTTATTGGCCATCTTGATAATAGCAGCCTTAATCTTTTCAACATCTGGAAGAACCGCTTGTTCCAAGACACGCGCATAAGGTACAGGCACATCTTCACTTGCCAAACGTACAATTGGGTGGTCAAGGTAATCAAATGCTTCACTTTCAGTAACCATAGCAGCAATTTCGCCGATAAAGCCACCAGTCTTATAAGCATCATTTACCAACATCAATTTTCCAGTTTTCTTAACTGAGTCGAAAATCAATTCCTTATCAAGTGGAACGAGGGTACGAGGGTCAACGACCTCAACATTAATACCTTGTTCAGCCACTTCTTCAGCCGCCTTAAGAACACGTTCCAACATACGACCATATGATACGATTGTCAAATCAGTACCTTCACGTTTAATCTCACCTTTTCCAAGTGGGATGTAGAAATCAGGATCTTGTGTTACTTCTTCTTTCTTACCGTAAAGTGCCTTAGGTTCCATGAAGATAACAATGTTATTATCTTGAATAGCAGATTTCAAAAGGCCTTTAGCATCATTAGCATTCCCTGGTGCAACCACTTTAATTCCTGGGATGTGGGTCAACCATGACTCAAGAGATTGTGAGTGCTGTGCTGCAGAACCAATCCCTGAACCAGATGCCACACGGAAGGTTACAGGTGTCTTCAATCCACCACCAAACATGTAGTTGTTCTTTGCACCGTTATTAACGATAGCGTCAAGGGCAATTGTGATGAAGTCCATGAAAGTCAAGTCAACAATCGGACGAAGACCTGTGATGGCAGATCCAACAGCAGCACCAGCGATAGCTGCTTCTGAAATTGGCGTATCTCTAACACGTTTTTCACCAAATTCAGCCAACATACCCACTGAAGTACCAAAGTCACCGCCGTAGATACCAACATCTTCACCCATAAGGAATATATTTTCATCTTTACGCATTTCCTCGCTCATGGCAAGGTTTACTGCCTCACGTAAGGCCATCAATTTTGTTTCACTCATACTTGTTATTCCTCAACCTTTCTCTTTAGTCTACCCATACATCTTCAAAGGCAATTGAAAGTTCTGGATCTGGGCTATTTTGAGCAAACTCATACGCTGCATCGATTTGTGCCTTAACTTGGCTTTGAATAGCATCTAGTTCCTCATCACTTGCGATTTTTTCAGAAACCAAATAGTTACGGTATTTAATGATTGGATCGTTATGGTTCTTCCACTCATCAACCTCTTCCTTGGTACGATAAACTCCAGCATCGGCAGTGGAGTGACCAAACCAACGGTATGACTCTACCTCAACGATAGCAGGACCATTTCCACCACGAACATGTTCCACAGCCTTGCCCATTGTTTCGTAGACTGCCATGACATCATTACCATCCTGACAGTAGAAACCTGGAATACCATAGGCTTCCGCACGTGTATACAAATGAGGAGTGTTGGTAGCTCTATGAATATCCATTGAGATACCATAACGGTTGTTAATGATGAAGAAAATTACTGGCAATTTCCAAGCAGAAGCCATATTGACTGACTCGTGGAAAGAGCCTTCATTAGTAGCACCATCTCCTGAAAAGGCAACAACGATATTTCCAGTTTCTTTATATTGTTGCGTGAGGGCTGCGCCTACGGCAAGGGCATAGCCACCACCAACGATACCATTGGTACCATAGTTACCTTTTTCGAAGTCAGCCAAGTGCATTGAGCCACCACGGCCCTTTGAAACACCCGTTGCCTTACCAGCTAGTTCGGCCATCATTTTGTTCAAGTCCATGTCTTGAGCAATAGATTGTCCATGACCACGGTGGTTTGAAAAGAAAATATCATCGTAGCTCAAGTGTTGAACAGCCCCAACGTTAGCGGCTTCTTCACCAACTGAAAAGTGAGTCATCCCTTGAACAAACCCACGACGAACCAATTTATTAATACGTGAATCAAATTCACGGATACGTTCCATTTTAGTGAACATCTCAAGATGTGTCTCTTTAGAAAGTTTTATCATATCGATCTCCTCTATCGAATTTTTTCTATACATCTAGAATAGGGGAAAAAAACTTTATGGGCAAGAAATATGCTTGAAAAATGAAAAGCCTTACATAACTGTCACTAAGAGGCAATTCGTATGCTATTTTTCCAAGGGGTATGATATAATTGAATAGATTTTATCCGAATAGGAGATTATATTATATTGAGTGATGCCATTGTTCACGGGCTTACGGCATGTACAGCTTTTATATTACAAATTGTTATCTTCAAATTAACCACGCATAGACCCGTAAGATACTGGGTTCTCTTTTTAGCTGGAGTAGCGATTATGACTTTCAGCTTTTTAGGTATTCTCTTCCCAAAATCAGGTTTTATAGCGCTTGTATTCCTTCATTCTGTCAAATCCTTCAAAAATCTTAGACATACCATCTTGGAATCCTTCTTTATACCATTTACCTTTGCCCTAATGGTAAGGCTTGTGATTTCCCTCATTATTCCAATCTTTTTTCCTTTTGTCTTAGATTACAATTTCGCTGGCTTCTTAATCCTTTTCTTAGCCTTCTTACTTTGGTTTGCTCAGAATGCTCTTCTACAAGTCGATTATAATCGCTTAAAGCAAATTGATTCTGCCAGACCATGGTACAGATCTACGTCAGTCGCACTTTATAGTCTAGCAGTCATTTACTTTATCTCGGAATTGATTACGAATAATATCCAACTCACTCTTTTCTTTCTTATTGCTACGGCTTTAATTCTATCTAAACAAGTTACCCTCTATAGAAAAGAATTAAAAGCCCAAACAAGGGCTGCTCAAGAGGTGCATATAGACCTTCTGCAAAAATCAAGTCAAAACATCAATACTTGGTATCAAAAAAAGACTAGCCAAGAACTTTTTATCAAGGATGAAGCTGAAAATCTCTATGACCTCATTCGCTTCCAACAAAACGACGAAGCTGAGGAACTTATAGATTATTTGCTAACACCAAACCCTTTAGATAAAAAGATTGACCGATTCTACAGAAATAAGCTTGAAAACATAAAATTAGCTGACTTGCAGGCGCTTTTTGAAGCTAAATTTTTAAAGGCTAAAGAACTAGATGTCTGGGTTAGTATGGAAATTCCCGAACCAATCACTGTCTATCCTATTTATCCCTTAGACTGGGTTTATATCTTATCGACTATCTTAGATCATGTCATTGACCAAGCAAGAGACAGTAGACAAAAATACCTTAGCTTTGCCTATTTTAAAGACGAGGACAGTCAGCACTTTGTCGTGGAAAGCTCAAGCACAAAAGAAGATTCACCGATTACTTCTGATTTTAGCGACCCAGAATTAAAACGTGTCACCCACATTCTGGTCAATTATCCAAATGTTAACATTATTTCAAATACACGTGCTGGTATTTATCGTCTACAAATTGAAATTGACATGACCAAAGGAGGTTATCATGATTACTAATATTATCAATCCTCTCCTGCAGGCCATTAGTTTTATTTCTATCTGGTACCTTTATCAAATCATGTCTAAGGTTAAACCATTACCTGGGCACCTCTTTCTCATTTTCATCTCTTACGTTGCTGGGGCATCTTACTTCAACCTTGTCAAAATCATTGTAGACCCTCTTTTCTTTCTAGTTGTTGACTTGGCTCTTGTTAGAGAACGCTCCTTTTATCATCGACTTCTTTTTGCTTTTTATCCAACTATTCTCTTTGATGTTGCCACGCGATTGCTCTCAATCGTCATATTGCCTCATGTCCTACATATCAAGGGAGATGTGAGTCTTGATAATAACCTACATATTCTGACTTACTTTTTAGCTCCTCTTATCATCTTTCTGATCCTTAAGATTTTCGCTATTGATTTAGATCAGATGAGCAAACTCGATGAATACTGGGCGAGACGTAATTGGTTGCGTAGTACCACTTTTCTCGCTGTTTATTACGTCTTTTTCACAGTCATCCATGGTCTTAATAGCGTTCTTCCAACTACGAATGACCCCCAGAACTTATTTGAAATGGTATTTAGAGTGAGTTCAAATAGTATCATCGTTTTGATGCTTTACCTCGCCCTTCTCCTATGGGATTTTTACAATTGGAACGAAGCCGTCCACTCACAGTTCATCAAAAGATTGAACAGAGAACGTTTTAAATTGCTAGGGACTATGACTAATTACAACAAAGCCCTAGTCCAAATTATCACCCAAAAACAAAAATTTTCAGAGCTTTACAAAAAAAATCTGAAGGATGTCTCAGTAGCTTTAAAGGCTGATGATGCCACAAAAGCTAAAGATTTACTTGAGATTTATAAAACGAGTAATTCCATCATTAGTAGCCCAGAAACTCAAGAAAAATTGAATCAGCTGACTAATCCTATCTTAGCTAGTTTTCTTTCTAATCGTATTGTAGGGACGAGGTCAGCTCATATTGATATCACGATCAATATTAGTCCAAAATTTGGAGAAGTTCCTTTATCAGACTTAGATTTGTACCAACTTCTTCAGGCCTCAGACAAAGCTGTTCTCAAACAACTCCGTCCTGATACCAAGATACATAGTAGCTATCTACAAATGGACCATTCCCAACTTTTTGTTGTTGAACTACCAGTCCTAACTGATTCCGTTAGCAAGGACAAGGAACTTAATGATTTGGTTAAAACGCTGCCAAACGTCGATTACCGAGTCGGTTTCCATGAAGGCTACCTTATTCAAATTATTGAAGTCTTTGAGCCTGGATATTAAAACGATAATAAAAAGAGCCAATGGCTCTTTTTTGGTGTGCATATAAAGAAAAAGCGCTTGTTTTGGAACCTTTAGAAACAACACAGTTCTAAAACAATAAGGAGTAGTCTATGACAAGGTATGACAGCATTTCTACCTATAAGATATGCTGCTTACAACGGCAATACTTAAAAAGTAATCAACTAATTAGCGGATCTAAAAAGAGACCTCAACCAATCGATTTATATTGTCATATCATCATTTGACTAAAATTTGTAGGATCACCCCCGCGTGTGCGGGAAAAACTTATCGAGCAAGGCCGCAAGTCAAAGAATGGTAGGATCACCCCCGCGTGTGCGGGAAAAACAACAGTATCCATGAATTAGAGTTTTCAATCCCGGGATCACCCCCGCGTGTGCGGGAAAAACTCGTGTGGGACTTCAAAAGTTGGCTCTGGCTTAGGATCACCCCCGCGTGTGCGGGAAAAACAACGACATTGCACAACCGTTCGAAATTATTGTAGGATCACCCCCGCGTGTGCGGGAAAAACAACAGTATCCATGAATTAGAGTTTTCAATCCCGGGATCACCCCCGCGTGTGCGGGAAAAACCAAGCAATATCCAAGAGGGTGTTAATACTCTTGGGATCACCCCCGCGTGTGCGGGAAAAACTCACTAAGAGGATTGTCTAGTGACCTCATGTTGGGATCACCCCCGCGTGTGCGGGAAAAACGTTAATGATGTCCATAACCTTATCAATACAACGGGATCACCCCCGCGTGTGCGGGAAAAACTCTCAGAAAAAATTGAAAACTGTATCAAGGTTAGGATCACCCCCGCGTGTGCGGGAAAAACAGGTGCTTGTCAATAGGTGTTTCCAGTCTAGCGGGATCACCCCCGCGTGTGCGGGAAAAACTAATAAGTTTTTTCATTTTCAATTTCCTTTCTAGGATCACCCCCGCGTGTGCGGGAAAAACAAGTGATGGCATTGTCAGCCGTATTCGCTAGTGGGATCACCCCCGCGTGTGCGGGAAAAACTCTATTGCTCTCTGCTTAGACTGGCTATTGGCGGGATCACCCCCGCGTGTGCGGGAAAAACGAACTTACAGGAGCAGGTCTAGCTACAGATGTGGGATCACCCCCGCGTGTGCGGGAAAAACAATCTATCTCTTGACGCTCTAAACTGGCTTATGGGATCACCCCCGCGTGTGCGGGAAAAACGTATTCCGTAGAATCGCCTTTCTGCGGCTTCCAGGATCACCCCCGCGTGTGCGGGAAAAACTGTTCGTTGATACGTATGTTGACGGTAAGTTCAGGATCACCCCCGCGTGTGCGGGAAAAACTTTGAAATGCGTATATAATAGGAAGAAACCCTAGGATCACCCCCGCGTGTGCGGGAAAAACGACAAGCAAGCGAATACTAATGCAGTAATTGCAGGATCACCCCCGCGTGTGCGGGAAAAACATCAAGGATATGTGGGAATCGTTAACGGTCACGGGATCACCCCCGCGTGTGCGGGAAAAACTGTTCCCAATAAATGTATGTTCTTTTTGTGACAGGATCACCCCCGCGTGTGCGGGAAAAACACGCTATCAACGAGCTGCACCGCTTACGAGGTGGGATCACCCCCGCGTGTGCGGGAAAAACGCCAAAGGTATCGGAGACGGTCTCAAATCAGCGGGATCACCCCCGCGTGTGCGGGAAAAACTTGATTTTTTTCTTAGCGATTTAAGTCTGTTCAGGATCACCCCCGCGTGTGCGGGAAAAACTATATTACGACAATATGCCAGACAGTGAGCATAGGATCACCCCCGCGTGTGCGGGAAAAACAAGTTCGCAAGAACTTCTGAAAAATCATTGCTGGGATCACCCCCGCGTGTGCGAGAAAAACGCCGCACCGAAGGCTGTCACGAATGGCGCTGCAGGATCACCCCCGCGTGTGCGGGAAAAACTTGTTCCTCCTCTCTAACTAACTTACAAACATAGGATCACCCCCGCGTGTGCGGGAAAAACTTGAATATGCCATTCTATGCTTACTATGACATAGGATCACCCCCGCGTGTGCGGGAAAAACGCAGACAAGCACAATAGTCCACTTTTGCCAGCGGGATCACCCCCGCGTGTGCGGGAAAAACGTTCTCAGCGACAACCTCGGTCACGTAAACACGGGATCACCCCCGCGTGTGCGGGAAAAACACACATTCAAGGGTTTGAAGTCTAACTGGAGTGGGATCACCCCCGCGTGTGCGGGAAAAACTAAAAATGTCAGTCCTCTCACGTAAATACTTCGGGATCACCCCCGCGTGTGCGGGAAAAACCCGACGAAAAACGGAAGAATCTTGAAACAGACAGGATCACCCCCGCGTGTGCGGGAAAAACGCAGGTACTGTAGTTGATTCTGAAGGTGCTTTGGGATCACCCCCGCGTGTGCGGGAAAAACCATCAACGTTTGGCAAGTCGATACCTTCCGTGAGGATCACCCCCGCGTGTGCGGGAAAAACAAAATCCCGGATACATCAATCTAAAACCATCTAGGATCACCCCCGCGTGTGCGGGAAAAACGGGGTTACTTCTATCGTGAATGTGTGTCATTCGGGATCACCCCCGCGTGTGCGGGAAAAACTGGGTGGGGCGTAGCATGATGCAAACATCAACGGGATCACCCCCGCGTGTGCGGGAAAAACTCAAATGGCGTAAATAGACAGTCTAGCATACTAGGATCACCCCCGCGTGTGCGGGAAAAACTGAGCCCGACCTCTTGCGAATTATTAAATGCTGGGATCACCCCCGCGTGTGCGGGAAAAACTGCAACTCTGGCAAATCGAGGATAGGTGCATCGGGATCACCCCCGCGTGTGCGGGAAAAACGCGGTAGTAGTCGTAATCATTCTGTTTAATGCGGGATCACCCCCGCGTGTGCGGGAAAAACACTAAAAGATCCCAATGAAATTAAGACTTTTCTTTCATCCTAGCTAAGAATTTATTTACTTTAGTTGATAAATGATAGATTAGTCTAGCATCTTTCAAAGCTCTATGAGGAACTTGATCCTCGATCCCATATGCCTTTAGAGCAGTCTGCAATTGATAATTATCCAAGAATAACTTCTCATCCTTGACGTATCTCATTATATCATGAGTTTTATTTATTAATATGGGTAAACCAAATTTATTCAGTTTATTATTGATAAACTGAATATCAAAATGGATATTATAGCCAACTAAAGTTAATTTACCAATAAACAATAAAAATTCAGAAAGTACTTCTTCTAAATCGCGTCCTTCTTGATCTAATAATGATTTAGAAATTCCTGTCAATTTAGAAATTGCAGTAGGTAATTTCTCCTCATACTTAATCAAAGAATTAAATTCCTCTACTTGTTGTCCATTAAACTTGACTGCTCCAATCTCAATGATTGTATTCTTTTTCTCGTCTAGGCCATCAGTTTCTATATCAATAACAACATAAGGTTTTAAAGAGTTAGCTTGTGGTTCTTTATAACTAGAATATCGTTTTATTTTACGAGACTTCGCAGCGTTACTATATCCTAATTTAGGATGATTTTCTGAAGATATCTTTGGGTTAGGTATTAATACTAGTGGAATACCATCAAAATCCACAACAGATTTTTGGGAATTTATCGTATCAAACTGATAACCAATCTCGTTGCGATAGTAATAACTAATCGTTGCCTCTCCTTCACCAACATTTGCCTGAATTCTATTCCATAATTTCTCTCGAATCCTAGAATTAAAATTACCGATGTAAACTCCTGTAGCAATCTCTTGCATCCATTTAGTGAGATCCCCCCTAAGAGACGGAGGGACACTTTTTAATGTCACCACTGTAAAGGGCATCTCACAACTCCTCCTTGTAACTAACACCATGCTTTACAAGCATATCTTTGTCATCCCATAAAGATAGAGTATCGACAAGTAGTTCTTCATCATCGTCAAGATCAAATAAATGTTGAATATCCTGTACAATTCGAACTATTAATTTACCATCAACAAAGGAATCTCTAACCTTCTGACGAGCAATCTTCCCAATATCATCAATCTCAGTAAAATTAGCTGCGATTTCAAACGCCAACGGAATTGTTAATTCGGCTTTATATAAATCTGCTATATCGTAAATAAAAGATAAATCATGACCCGTATGTACAAATCCTAAACCTGGTGAAGCTCCTAATGCAACTACTATACTATGTACTAGACCATATAAAGCTACATTAGCAGCTGACAATGCTTGATTAACGATATCACCACCTTCAAAGTCATCAGGATTGTACTCTCTTTTAGTCCAAGAAACTTGATATTTTTCAGATTGCAACCGATAGACTCTTCGAACTCTCGATCCTTCCCGTCCACGTAGTTGTTGCATGGTCATCGCAGATACATCTTCATCTGGGAATCTCATTTGATACATCTTACGTGCAACCGCTAAACGTAATCGAGAATTTGATACAAGTTTTGCTTGTTTCTCTATAAATTTTGTTGAATGTGCCAAAGATCTCCCATGTGCATATTGACGAACACCACGTTCACCAACCCAAACCATACTGGTTCCAGTATCTCCTATCAATTCTACAGCACGATGACTAATATCGGTACCCGGTCCTAATAACAATACACCAATCATAGCAGCTGGTATTCGAACTGTTCCTCTACTATCTATCACTGTGATTGCACTATCAACACGATTTATTTTAGCATGTTCAACGTAAATAAAACTAACACGATCGCTAATTTTAGGTAGTTCTCTCAAAGAAGTTTTCTTAGCTCCACTTTTTTCTACCATGACTCATTCCTCAAGTGGCACCACTGTCATCAAGCCAAAACCATATGCTTTTTTCTTTCCAATTCCCTCCGTCAGCATTTTTTTGAAAAGCGTCTCATCACTAACAGTTAAAGTACCTTCGTAAACAACTTTTGATAGACGTATGGGATTTTCTGATTTCTGAAAAAGCTCATAACCACGCTCAACAATTGAAAATCTTTCCCCTACTAATGAGAAGCCATTTTTCTCAGATCGTTTCACTAGAAAATCCATCTGATGTTCAATTGTCACATGTGGCTTTACAACCCCACGTTTTGATTTATCGGGTGAAGTAATTGAAATAACCGGATTCAACACTACTCTAAAATTCATTCGACAACCAGTTTTGATGTTATCTAAAAAATGTTGATAGTGCTTAGTTTGAGCGCTTCCTACAACACCATATTTTTCAAGTTTTTGTAAATTAGGTTTTTCTTTACTTACAATAATAAGATAATCCTTATCTTGAATACGATCGATTCGCCATAATTTTCTTGTACGGATTGATTGCTCTAATTCCGATGGAAAACTCTCTTCCACCCAAGCATGATAAGCTCCTACATGCGTTAAATCTCTAACCTTTAGTCTATTATATCGATCAATTTCTACCCTAGAAATGTACATTACTTCAATCTCCTATACTCTCAAAAATGTTATGCTCTGTATTCCTATTTGAAAAGTGAGGATTTTGAACACTAATTAATTCACGTACTTCATATCTAAAACCAAATCTTCTCCCTTTTTGTGAAAATGACCTAACATAATCTTGCCTCAGCTGATATACATCCTTATTGACTAACTGATTATCTAGATAAACTTCCAAAGAAATAGCATCCTTATCATGAGATTTTTTCATAAACCATAGAGAAGCTTGCCATTTCAGAGATTTTAGGCTCTCCAATGGATTAACATCTGTCTCACCTAAGATAAAGTCTGAAATTATTGGGAGTGTCCTTCTTCCCATAAAAGGTTGGAAATAGGGATTTTTTAGAGCACCTTTAATGATATCTATAAAGCTATCATCTGTATGGGAGAGGGCTACAACAAATACAGCGTCTTCTAGATAATACCGATTCGTAACATAATTTCTATCAAATTTACCCTTTTCTGTATACTTCTGTGCAACATGGAAGTCTCTTAACAGATTTCCTTGCTGATCGACACGAACAGCAAAATCAAGTTCATTTAGTTTTTGAATTTTTTCATCTTCGTCTCTCCTATAACCTAAACTAGCAGCAAGTAGTCCAATTACCGCACTTTTGGAAGGATAAAAATCTGTATGCCTAGTTTCAAAATGTGAACTCGTTCCCCATGATTGTAAGGGGCCAGCAAATTTCAACAATATCGTCTTCATAGCATTCACCTATTTTAAATATATTGGGCTATCATTTCTGAAAAATCTTCCAATAATTTTGAAATTGAATCTTTTTCCTCCCCAATTTGTTTTAGATTGTCGCTCTCATGCAAAGTAACATAGAAGGTCATAAGTGGTTTGTCTACAAATTTCTCAACCTTAGTAAACTCTTTGGCGAGTTTATCGATAGATTTAGTAACATAGCCCTCTATTGATTTAACTGGTTCTTCAAATGCACTGACAAGATTAACCGGACGATCACTTCGAACCGTTACAATTAAAGTCTGTGGTAGCGTTTGATTAGCAAATGTATTTACTTTCCCTGTTGGAAGTGACTTTGCAAAAGCCTCAATGAACAAAGATAAACTATTCTCCAACGATTCCTCATTTCCTAATTGTTTTGATAATTCATGAATCGCAACATTTGCATAGCGATATAGTGTAGAAGAATTAAACTCTACCGTTCCAAGCATACCTGCCCCTGCATTATCCTCTGGAGCTAAATCATCAACAGCCGTAAAGAAATCAAATTCAGTTTGTACAGCATGTGTGGAAATGGCATGTGCAACCTGAGAAGAAGAATCCTCATTAAGAGTTGGATCTTCAGCTACCATTCGACCAAACAGGGCGATATCAATAGCTGGATCTGCATTAGCCAACTTTTGAAGCTCTTTTTTATGTGTTATATTGTCATAGGCTGCTTGAGCTAACTTCTTAGCTTGACTATCACCCATAAAATAAAGTACTTTAACTTCACCTTTTTTCTTGATTCCAGAAGCTATCAATACTTTATCAGCTTTTTCCAAAGCATCTTCAATACTGATAGAACTATCTAGTTCTACTATTTTATCTGCAACATATCTCACAATTTCTTTTGTTCTAATACCAACATTCGACTGATCACCATGAGTATTAAAATACTCTCTCATCGCTTTCTTCCATGCTTGAGAACTTACGCGAGATCTTCTAACTCCTCCATACTGAGCTGTTTTCGGACTACCTGTATCATCTCTATTCATATTTGAAGGTGGTAAGGTTTGAATAGCATGAATATCTAAAAATAATCGTTGTTCAGTTGTCATTGTTTTTTTCTCCTTTAATTTGTTTATAATATGCTCTTGCCCAATTTAGGCGGACATTTTCTTGACTATTATTTAAAAACCAATATAAATCATTTGCTAGGCCAGAGTAATTAACCTGAATCACCGGTGACTCCACTTTAAGTAGCGAAATCAAATGCCTTAAATGATAAGTAAGTTCTTCAAACGTTGATGAGGTAATCATGGTATTGAATCGTCTATCAATTGAAGTGGTATCATCTTCTTTCCTAAGCTTACCAAGTGCAGAACCTATATTTTCATAGGGCTTAGAATCATCTAGCATCACACTTGTTGAAACACCTTGCTGATGCAATGCATACAATTGAAGCGCTGTATAAATAGCTAATTCCTCATAGCTTGGTTGCTGATAAGAACTTAAAAACTCCTCTGGTAAATTTTTGAACAGAATTGGCCACATTTCTGTTGCTTCACTCAAGGGTTTCCCCAATGTTTTCCTAATTTTTGCTAGTGTAGCTTTATCATACGTTTCCTCTTTTTGGTTACTCAATTTAAAAATAATTCTGTTTGTAACAGTCCAAACTGTTTGTTTAGTTTGTTGTGACATTCTCTACTCCTATTTTAACTGTTGACGAAGCCAATAATCAAACGAATTATAGGCAGTTGCAATATTCTTAATTCGCCCATCTTTTTGGATACCAAGATAGTCTCTCGTACCCCCTTGATGTAAAATAACTTCTGCTTCAGCTTTAACTATTTTCTTCAGTAAATCTCTCCATTCTTGTATCTTAGAATCTTTATCATCTTCTGGTTGAATGCTAGCTAACCATTGTCGGAAAGGTTGGTCGATTTTGAAATATAGACTTTCAACCATCTGTTGAGTATAACTACCATTAGAGATATTTCGAATTTCCTTTATATCATTAATATACGTTTTATATGTTCTAGAAATAATTATTTTTGTTTCTTCTACTATTTCATTGATACGAGGAACCCAACCACCCTCGTCTAAATCCGTTAAAACCAAATCATTGATAAAAATTGAGTCAATAACCTCATCCGTTGGAAGCCTTGATTGAGGGTTTCCATCGTCCTGCATACTAATTGCAACAATATTTGATAGTCGATTTCCTATTATATCATCAATATTTGTAAGCCATTCGATAACGCCTGGTTTTCTATGTTGAAGACTAGTATCTTTTATAGATAACAAGCCAAAAGATCGCCATAAAGACTGATTCAAAAGATGTTTCTTTGGTGTATAGCTATCCCTATTTTTACCCGAAACATTATACTTCCAAAGTGTCATTGGCTCCAAAAAATTATCCCTATGATTGATATCAGGTAATTTCACAATATCAAAAGAGAAAGCTTTATTTAAATTAAAGTCTGGGTCAATATAGATTCCTTTACTCCAAATAGTATATAAACTAGCTATATTGGTAATATCTTTTTCATCAAGGTAACTTTTAATGATATCAGAACTTTCAAGTTCCCAGCAAGGTCGCTGAATATTTTCTACATTACCACATTCATTATACGGTGAAATATAATTTAGTAACAACGTTTCGAATAAAGTGTTACCTTTAATATAAATAGCACCAATATCAAATAGCCATCCTTTCGAAGGTGTATATTTTTCATTTCCAAAAATGACCTTATCGGATACTCCTGAATACCCTTGAAATGTAATTAGCCATCTAGCTAATTCTGCGGCAGTTAGAGTATTTTTATTTTCTTCATCTTTTGAGGAAAATAAAGCTATCTTATTTCCACTCTCAGATATAATTCTATTTATATTTTTACCCAAAATACTAGTTCCTTTAGCTTTGCTAATTTTATCTCCAGCAATCTCTTCTTTCGTTACCTGAAAAAATGGATACTTTTGGTCAAATAAGTAAAAGCGATCTCGCCATTTTTCTAAGTATTGATTAACAATATTTGGAAATCTTTTATTAGTCCAAAGTTTTTCCCATGTTTCATAAAGAGCTTCTTCATAATTCTCAATATCCATCTCATCCACTGGTTCAAGCTGATTCCATCCTTCATCAATAGTAAGATACTCATAAGCATTTCCATCTATATCAAATCGGGAAAAAACTGTATGCAAAACAGCCAACAATACTCGTAATACCGCAAAATCTTGTGTTTTCGTATCTCCTGCTAATTCTTTATACTGATGAGCATTTGTAAATAAATCCTGTAAAGAAACATCTTTTGTGGATCCTTTCTCGTCATAAACAACAGAAATCCAGGGTTCATCAAGTAAATTAAACCGACTCATTCTTATCCAACCTTTCTATGGTAACACCATATTTTTCATCATATAATAGTTTAAATCCATTCAGTATAAACTCATTGTTTTTATCAAAAATAATCCCAAGAGATCCCTTTAACCATGATGAGTTTCGCCATTGACTTAAGTGGCTATTGTTATATCTTTCAAGCTCATTAATCGTTTGATCAATATTAAAGGCTTTGGATAAACTCATCGGAAGTCGTAAAGTATTTTGTGCTACCTTTTTTGCAATTATAGGATCAGTAATATTCTGAGATATATCTTTATTTTCTATGAACAAACCATACCCATCAGATATTTTTTTTAAAGCAATCACTTCAACTGTATCTTCAATATCTCGAACTTGAGCATATGCTTTTTCTTCACTATCATTTGGATGGAGGTTCTTTAACCAACCAATCAGACTGTTAGTTCGAACTCTCGATTTTTTTAAGACAGGATTAGCAATACGGTATGACTTTGCCTTTGTTTCTTTATTTTTAATCTTATCATCATGTTCTATCTTAGCATCCAAATATTTTTTATGAAATTCTGGCTTTGGAAACGTAATTGTTAGGTCTGAATTATAAACCTTTTGGACTAGCGGTGAAATATCATCAGGAAGTCGTATTTTATCTGGTAAAAAGTATTGAGTTCTAGCTAATAGGTAGTCCCCATAAACCAAACGCGTTCCTTCATCAAAATCAAACTCTTCAAATGTTCCTAAAACATAAAATCTTGCTACTTCGTGCTTTTGGGGCCGTTTGATTTTGTGACGATGTAGTCGTCCGATACGTTGAATAAGTAAATCCATAGGCGCTAAGTCGCTTATCAGTACATCAAAATCAATATCTAACGACTGTTCAATCACCTGTGTACCAATAATGATTTTCTTTGGTGGACGCATTGCTTTTTTCCCAATTTCTTGCAGTAAATCCTTTTCTTTTCGGATTCTTTCAGTTGCTATGAAATTAGAATGAAGCAAATCTACCATATCATCTCCAAAAATATCTGAAAAATTTCTTGCCAATTCTTGAGATTTTCTCACCGTATTGACAATTATTCCCACTACTCCACCATTGTCAATAGCTTCTTTTACAATATCAAATAACCGTTCTTCTGGTAAACGATGAATGTAGATATTCTTTTGTTCTTGCTTTTCGAACGTTTTAACTTGATGAATGTTAGGTCCGTCATTATAAGTGATTAAAGGATAGGCGTCAATTTTTATCTGATCTGTATTTTCAATATCTCGCCATTTCACTCCCATTCCAGCCATATAGCTTCTTATGAGTTTTTCTCTTTGTTGGGCAGGTAAAGTTGCTGATAAAATAACTACAGGAACACCATAAGCTCCCATCCATCTGATGGCTTCCAACAAATATTGGCTCATATAGGCATCATAAGCATGAACTTCATCAATAACAACAACTTTTTTACTAAATCCCAAATGTCGTAAGGCCAAATGTTTTTGTTTTAAAGCCACCATTAAAAATTGGTCGACTGTCCCAACTACAAAATCATCTAATGCTGAAGTTTTTCTCCCAGAAAACCACTCATTGACAAAAATACTACCGTTTTCCGAGTCGTCCATGTTAATTGTATTTCCTTTAGGTAGCTCAATAAAATCCGTATTTAAGGCTGCTTTTCCATGAACCAGCTGAATGGAAAAATGATCAGAATTGTTACCCTTTATATTCTCTGTCCACTGTTCAATCCTCTTAAAAATTCCATTGGAGGTTGCTTGTGTGGGCAATCCAAAAAACAATCCACTACATCCTTTTTTACTAGATAACTGCTCTGATACCGCTAGAGCCGCCTCTGTTTTCCCGAGTCCCATTGGCGCTTCCAGTATCACTATCCCAGGATTAGTCGTCTTTTCGATTGTTTGTGAGAGTATCAGCTGAAAATTTCGTGGACTAAATCCAAATCTTTCCTGATAAAGAGTAACAAGGTCAACGAAAGTTTCAGGTTGCCACAAGTTAGATTTTTTCCACTTTTTAAACCCAGTTTCAATACGTTGACTCTTGCTTTTCACATCAGTTTCATCCAAACTTAACAAAGGAAAAAAATGCTCATTACTAGCAATCCAGTCAGACATTATGAGTAAACCTGATAGAATAACTTGAGCAGGCTGTTTGATTTTTGGAAGCTGAGACACAGAATTAAACCCTGTTTCTGTTAAAGCCCAGTTTAAAAAAGCTTCTTGAGTTGACTTCCATTTCTGATAAACGAGACTATCTTTCTTTTCATCCTGGTAATAATTGGAGGGATAGCTCTTTTGAGAATTTAAACCGTCTAAATCATCAACTGGTCGTCCATGGTGTCCACCAATAATTGTTGCAATATCTTCGTCCACGCCATAATGGGATAACAAATATTGACCTGCAATGCTATGATGACTCTTTTTAGGGGAGGCTAATTGGAGAGAACTAATCCCAGAAAAACCTGCGCGTTCCAATTTTTCTAACAATTGAATATCTAAATCTACTGAATTTGTATAACCTTTTTGCGTCTGAAAAGCTGGTGTTGCTTTACCGATATCATGAACAGCCCCTAGGAATTGTGCCAATCTTTTCCCTTGGTTTTCAATATTTGCTTTAGCATTAATAGAATTTTCAATTAATACCTTTTGTCCTTCACTTAACCAATGTTCCCATAAGAGGCCTGCAATATTTTTCGTGTCTTCTAAGTGTTGAGTTAATGGTAACCAAAGAAGTCTACCATTTTCCTCTGTTTTCTTAGCCCAAAAATTATCGTGAATCTGTTTCATATACAAATTTCCTTTAACATTGTATCACCTCTATATTTTATACCTAACACAAAAATTAAACAATATATAATTGAAAGAGCTTCCAACATTTCATTTAATAGCTCTTTCTTCATTACCAACTATCACTTTTAACACCCAAAAACTCCCCTTATAGTCTCTAGTGAAATAATGTGTTATTGTCACTGTCTCTATAAAGGGAGTCTAGTTATTTTATATTTTTACGTATCCACCTTCAACTACAAAGTATAGTTATTAAAAGCCGATACATTTGGTAAGTAATTGTTTTTCTGGTCTTAGAAGGCACCTCCACCTCCGCCTCCTCCACCACCAGAGAAGCCACCACCACTAAAGCCTCCACTACCACTACTTGAGTTGATAGAAAAGTTACTTACAGTATCTGAAGCAGAAACATAATTTTGCAATGCAGTTGAATTATTGAGCATGGCAAAAGATACAGGTGAATAAGTGAAGGCATCTAAAGATGGATTGCTAAGGTGAATGTTGTAACGTTTCAGGACGTCACTAACTTTCTTGGCCTGTCCATAAAGTGTCGCATAAACTAGAATACGATTCCATAAAACAATGGATTGTAATTCTGCTTGATTAAACTGCCCGATACTCTTAATCATGTTGTTAAAACTATGCCATTGATAATAAATATCCGAGTTTTCTGGAACAAGGCACCCGTTTGCCCGCCCATTGATTTGAAGACGATAAATAAGATGCATGGTAATAACTGGGAAGAAAATGAGTAAATATAAAAAGGATAAATTAGAGGAGAAACCAATTGAGAGAAGGAAGAAACCAATAGCAATGAGTACATAAAGAGATATAAACATTATGTTTGCTACTGAAGATAAATGCGTTTCTGAAGGAGTCAGCTGCCTATACAGGCTTGGTAATCCGAGTTGCTTTTCTTGATTTTCGACACCTTGGGTAACCCTTGTAGCATCTTCTAAAAACAGACTTCTAATATTTCTACCTATAGAACGAAGCTTATCTCTTTCTGTCCTATTTTTAGCTTTTTTATACTGACCTTCAATTTCACCTTCGTTGATATAGTATCGTGAGAACATATCTTTCTCTTTGACTTGACTTTGACCATCAAAGAGCATGTCAATAAAAGCTACTTCAAAATCGGCTAAACCATCACTTTTAACAAATTCAAGGATTGGCTCTCCCCTTGATTGACTAAAGGATAAATTTCCTCTATCTATAAGATCCAGTATCGTTGCTTGGACCATATGGTTAAAGGATATTGGGTAAGTCACACTATTCAGACCACTAATGTCAAATCGTTGGTTGTAGACGTTCTGAGCAAGAACTAGAGGAGCTAGATTTTGAGGTATGTCATAGAGTCTACTATCTTTTGGAAAACGTGGTGGCCTAGTGCTTCTCAAGACTGAACTATAAAACACAATAGCTAAAACAAATAGGACGAGGAGAAGTCCTGGGAAAAGACCATAGAAAATGATGTGATAAATCTTTCTATTTCTCACAATATCATTTTCCTGTTTTAGGAATTTATCTTTAGCTGAACTATTGATGATATTAGTGGAATTTTTAGATTTTAGACTTGGTGTCATAGGCCAATAAGCATGAAGTTCGAGTTTCCCCTTTGCAGGAAAATGATCAAACTGAATATTATAGCCTTCATCCGTCCTTTGAACCTGAGGATTTTTTTGAAAGAATCCTGCATGAGCATAAAGCTCACCCTTATTGGAATCTAAACCATCAACAGTAAAATCAACATGACCAATCGACTTATCCCAATCGGAAATCGGAAACCAATTGAGGACAGCAACATCAGAATAAAGATTTAAAATACGACTAATTTGCCAAGTAACCTTAAGAACAACTTTATCACCACTATGCCCCTGGTTGTAAACTTTCAGCTTAGTTCCATCTGATAATTCTGATGCTTCAACCCTAACATAGGGTTTGGTTTGGCCATTTACTGTCGCTGTTACCGTTGGATTACCACTAATGTAAAAACCATCTGGAACTGGCTTTGCACTACCCAATGTGACATACTGCCCATGATAATCACTCTCAAAATCATAAGTAATTTCCTGCGTAAATGTAGCACTACTATTATCCGAAATACTTAGATGCCCTTTGTATGAGGGGATACGGTAACTAACGTCATCAGCTTTAACAGAAATTACGGGGACTATAAAAGCTATTAAACAACCAAGCCAAATCAAAAATTTTTTCATATTCTCTCCTTACTGTTAGCCCTAAAACCAAAAGAAATGGCAATAGACAAAACCATAACAATTTCATTCGGTTTCTCAAATAAGAAGGGGCAAAAACTTAGGCTTGATAAACAATCTCACCGTCACAGATAGTGTATTTGACACTTCCCGTAAGCTCTTCACCGACAAATGGTGAGTTGGCCGCTTTAGACTTAAAGTCTGCTGTGACCTGACGTTTTTCTTTATCTGCAAAAATCACAAGGTCAGCTGGTCCATTTTCAGCCAAATAACCGGCATCGAAGCCATAAAGCTCAGATGGATTGCTGGTCATCACTTTCAATAACTCAATTAAACTCAAATGGCCTGCATCAACCAAGTATGTCAATCCAAGAGATAGAGACGTTTCGAGTCCTGTCATTCCTGACGGGGCTTTAGTCACATCAGCCACATTCTTTTCGTCTGCATGGTGTGGCGCGTGATCTGTGGCAATAACAGTTATCACTCCAGATTTCAATCCCTCAATAACGGCTTGACGGTCAGATTCCAAACGAAGTGGTGGATTCATCTTGGCATTAGCACCTTTTGAAAGCAAGAGGTCTTCAGTTTTTGAGAAGTGCTGTGGTGCTACTTCCGCTGTGACTTGTGCTCCAAGTTTTTGAGCAAATTCAACCACTTTGACAGATTCAGCTTTTGACAAGTGTTGAATATGAACATGGGCTTGGGTATCATAAGCAATCATGACATCACGCGCAATCATACTGTACTCAGCTACACCAGTTGCTCCACAAATATGAAACTCTTTTTTAGCAATATTTTCATTAAATCCGAGAATACCATTAAGGTCAGGGTCCTCTTCGTGAAGGCTGATAAAGGTATTATTCTCTTTAGCCAACTCCATGGCCTTTTTGACAATTCCAGCATTGGTCAATGGAATACCGTCATCTGAGAAACCAGCAGCACCTGCTTCAAGCAAACCCTTGAAATCAGTGATGTTTTCACCATCAAAATTCTTAGTGATTGTTGCAACAGACTTCACATGGATATTTTCTTTAGCTGCTGAAGTCAAGACTTCCTCCAAAGTTTCCTTGTCTGAAATCGTTGGATTTGTATTAGCCATCATTACAACAGTCGTAAAGCCACCCGCCGCCGCTGCTAAGGCACCAGTATGAATGTCTTCCTTATGGGTTTGGCCTGGTTCACGGAAATGAACATGGATATCCACCAATCCAGGAGCAACCACAAGACCAGTCGCATCAATGACTTGAGCATCACCTGCGTCAATATTTTCAGCGATTTTAACGACTTTTTTACCATCAACAAGAACATCAGCTTGCGTGTCTAAACCTGATTTAGGGTCGACAACACGACCATTTTTAATAAGTAACATAATCTTCCAACTTTCTATTTTACTTCAACCAATCAATTGGGGATTGGCCTTGAGAGACAAGGTAGGTATTGGCTTTTGAAAAAGGCTTACTACCAAAAAAACCACGATAGGCCGACAAGGGACTCGGGTGGGCACTTTCAATAATGGCATGCTTAGGATTAGTCACTAGAGACTTCTTCTTACGTGCATAGCCGCCCCAAAGTATAAAGACAACGGGACTATCTTTTTGATTGAGGACCTTGATAACAGCATCTGTGAACGGTTCCCAAATCTGACCGGCATGCCCATTGGCTTGACCTGCTGGAACAGTCAGACAAGCATTAAGCAATAGCACTCCCTGCTTGGCCCAGGTCGTTAAATCATGATGCGTTCTAGGCCCAAGATCCTCTCCCAATTCTTTGAGAATATTAACCAAAGAAGGTGGGGCTGGAATCGTCTCAGGCACTGAAAATGACAAGCCTTGAGCCTGATTAGGACCATGATAAGGGTCCTGTCCAAGGATAACCACCCGAACCTCTTCGAAAGGAGTCTCTAACAAGGCATTAAACACCTTGTCACGTGGGGGATAAACGATTCCCTGGCTATAAACCTGGTCCATAAACTGATTTATCTTTGAAAAATAATGGTCCGGCAAAGCTTCTTTCAAAAGCCTATGCCATGTCGAATGTTCCATAAAAACCTCTTTTTTAGACTGTTTAATCCCCTAAATTATACCATAAATGTGTAGGGAATATTCGGAAAATACTGAAAAAGGCTGACTCTTTGCATTCTCCTTCTGACTCTCATTTTAAAATCGAACAAGCATGACGATAAAAACAATACAACCTTTAATAAGCTATCATTTTATGCTATAATAAACACTTGTATTTAAACAAAAGGGTAATTCTATGACGACGTATGAAAACTTACGGGCGGCGAGGCGAGGTCCCATCGTTAGTATCGTAGCCTACATGCTCCTAACAATAGCGAAACTTCTCGCTGGACACTTTTTAAACTCTAGCTCTTTGATAGCTGATGGTTTCAACAACTTGTCAGATATCTTAGGAAATGTAGCTCTCCTCATTGGACTACACCTGGCTAGTCAACCAGCCGATTCAGACCACAGGTTTGGCCATTGGAAGATTGAAGACTTATCAAGCTTAATCACCTCCTTCATCATGTTTGTAGTGGGCTTCCAAGTCCTTATCCAAACAGTCCGAAAGGTTTTTCTAAGAATTGAAACTGTAGTTGATCCTCTTGGTGCTACCGTTGGAGTCCTCTCTGCCATCGTCATGTGTGGCGTCTACTTTTACAATAAGAGTCTTGCCAAAAAACTGAAGTCCAGCGCCCTCATTGCGGCTGCTAAAGACAATCTCTCTGATGCTGTGACTTCTATCGGAACCTCAATTGCCATCATCGCAGCATCTTTCAACCTTACCATCATTGACTATATTACTGCCATTATCATCACTTTTTTCATCCTAAAGACAGCCTATGATATCTTCATGGAAGCAACCTTTAGTTTATCAGATGGTTTCGATGAGAAAAATCTTAAGGCCTATGAAAAAGCCATTCTGGAGATTCCTAAAGTTACCAAAGTTAAAAAGCAACGTGGCCGTTCCTATGGGAGTAACATCTACCTTGACATTGTTGTTGAAATGAACCCCGACCTCTCTGTTTACGAGAGTCATGCCATCACTGAACAAATCGAAAAAGTCCTCAGCAAGCGTTTCTCTGTCTACGACACTGATGTCCATGTCGAACCAGCTGCAATTCCTGAGGATGAGATTTATGGCAATGTCTTCCATAAACTCTCTCGAAATGAAAAGATATTTCTATCAAAAATTCCTGACTATGAAAATCTTTTAGCCCCTGATTTCTACTTGATTGATGAAAATGGACATCATCACAACCGCCAAGAAGTCATTGCTAACCAACAACCGCTCCTCAACAATTATAAAGACTTTAAGATGACATCCGTAAGTCAAAAAACCAAATTAATTAGTTACGAATTGGAGGGAAATTTCCATACCAGTATCTGGCGTCGAAATGAGACATGGTTTATGATTTACCATCAAGTAACAACCATAAAAAATGACAAGTAACGAGCAAATAGCTCGTTTTTTTCTTGTCCCAGCATTATTGACTACAACATTCAATAGATTCTAAAAATTGCATTAAATTCTCCAAAGATGCTAAAAGACTAGGTTTTATATGGTATAATGGGAATAATAGTCACTATCAAATAAGAAAATTTCAGTTTGAGTGACATGCTTTTACTATTATTGAATGTGAGGAGGTTCTTGCTAAGTCAGAGCCTCATAGATAATAAAGGAGACACATTATGAAAAAGAAAATTGTTGCCATCCTTTTAACAGCTTGTCTGGCTCTAGCACCAAGTTTGTCTAGTGCTGACGAGTTAATGGATATCACACATGCCGCTGGCTATACTGAAGCTACGGAGGCCTATCGTCCTAAGTCCACTCTCCTAATTGATGGAAATACTGGTGACGTCCTCTGGGAAGAAAACGCTGATGAAGTCCGTGACCCTGCCTCTATGTCCAAGGCTATGACGCTTTATCTGGTCTTTGAAGCTATGTCTAAAGGTGAGATTTCAGAAGATACTGTCATCACAGCTACTCCTACCGATCAAGCTATAGCTGAGATCTATGAAATTTCCAATAATAAGATTGTCGCTGGTGTCCAATATACCGTTTCAGAACTCATTACCATGACTGCTGTGCCGTCTTCAAACGTTACAACCGTAATGTTAGCCAATTATCTGACCAATAATGATCCAGATAAATGGATTGATAAGATGAATGAGAAGTCTAAAGAGCTGGGAATGACCCATACCAAATGGTACAATGCTTCTGGCGCTGTTGCTGTTGCCTTCAAAGGCTACTACAACCCCCAACGCTATGATATCAACCAAACCAACCAGACGACTGCACGTGATTTGGCCATCATGACCTATAACTTTATCAAGAAATATCCGAAAATTCTCAATTACACCGACAAACCAGTTGTAACGGTTAAAAAAGGAACACCTTATGAGGAAACTTTCGAAACCTACAACTACTCTATTCCTGGTGCTAAATACGGTATTGAGGGAGTTGATGGTTTGAAGACAGGTTCTAGTCCAGAAGGTGCCTTCAACTATATTGATACCATCAAGCGTGGCGATCAGCGTATGATTGCTGTCATCATGGGTTCTGGTGACTGGTCTGACCAAACAGGGGAAGAAATTCGCCATACGTTTGGGAATGCTCTTGTTGAGAAAATGTACAAAGACTTCTCTTACAAGAAAGTTTTAAGTAAAGGCGAGCAAAAAATTGACGGTAAAAAATATGATGTCGCAAAAGATGTCTATGCCACTGTTAAAAAAGGCCAAGAACCTAAAATCTCTGTCAAAGATGACCAAATTGTGGTTGATAATGGCCTAAAAACAGTCTCACCTAAAATCAAAGCTACTTCGGTTAAGGCTACTAAAGTTAAAGGCTGGTTCGATTTTGGAAGTAACCAAAAGGGTAATGCAACCACTAATACTAAAGGAAGTAACAGACTACCTGTTTATTTCTGGTTCTTATGCCTTGTCCCAGTTGGACTTCTATACTTGATTTATCTTAACGAAAAAGGCCATCGACAAAAAGTCAAAGAACGCAAACAAGCTCGACAATCTAACAAGTAAAAAAAAACGTGCGCAATGGCACGTTTTTTACTTGTCTTGAAGAAAGGTTTTGAGATCATCAATATTGGTTCGCATTTGTTTCAGTCCTTCTTGATAGATGGCTTCAAACTTTTCTGGATCTTTTTCTAAACGCCCGACTTTAAGTGCATGTTCAGGACGAATGGCATACAGTTTTCCAGATGTTTCCAAAGCCTCAATTTTCTCAATGCTCTTATTGTAGTGAAGATGGCGGCTTGAAGCAACTTTCACAAATTCCGGGTATTTTCGATAAAAAATCTTGTAGAGTCTCTTACTGGTTTTAGAAGGCTGTTTACGATAGCCCTTAGGACGAGTCAGAATGACAATAAGCTTATCAAAGCCTAAGTTTTCCATAAAACCAACAGGAAGACTGTCAGAAAGGCCACCATCCATATAACGCTTACCCTTGTAGTCTACAATCTCAGAAACCAAGGGGAGGGCGGAACTGGCACGAAGGGCTTCCATCTGTTCAAAGACATGGTCAATCTTGATATAGTCTGGCTTACCTGTCTCAATATCTGTAGTAACCACATAGAAAGGAACCCCTGACTCAGCAAAAGCCTCCTGATCAAAAACATCTAGTTCCATTGGCACCTTATAGTAGGAAAATTCCTTATTAACAAAGTTACCAGTTGTTAACCAGGACCAGAAACTCATGTAACGCCGGTCTCCCATAAAACGCTTGTTATAGCGCAATGCCCTCTTAGGTTGATTGGACAAGTAATTGACACCAAAAAGCGCCCCTGCAGACACTGAAACTACCCCATCAACCTTGATACCAGCCTCTAAAAAGGCATCTAAAACACCAGCTGTATACAGGCCACGCATGCCTCCACCTTCCAGGATTAAACCTACCCTCATTCTAAAATCTCCTTTATGATTGGTTCAGCTATGGCTTGATAACCTAATGGGGTTAAATGAAGACCATCAGTTGTATATTTCTCATCTAACTGACTTTGATCATCCACTAGATAGTCAAAAAGGTCCACATAGGTCACACCAGGAAGAACCGCAAGTTCTTGATTGAGCTCAGAAACCGTTGTATTATTCCTTACTTTTACCTTTGAGCGATGCTCTGACCTTTCACTGACTGGAAAGACACTCAGCAAATAAATCTCTGTTGAAAGTGATTCTTGACGAACTGCCATAACCATATCCGAAATACGATTGACGATATCTCGAATAGGATAGCCTCGTCCAATGTCGTTAATACCAATCAAGATGATTAATTTATCAGGCTCTAAATCTAAAACCTGCTCTTTAAGATGCTCTAAGAGCCAAACGGAATCTGTTCCTGCAATTCCACGATTAATCAAAGGGAGGTCTCTTCCTAAATATTTTTTCAAGGAAAAAAATTCTGTAATCGAGTCTCCAGCAAACACAATTTGACCCTTGCCAAGTTTTTGATTGTCACTCACAAATTTAGCTAATCGTTCTTCTTGATAAGTCGAAAGCTCAGGTCTTGTTGATTCTATCATATCTCACACCTTATCCTTAACACATTTATAAATTCTTAATTTCTGCACGTAAGCAATACTTCCACTATTTCTTCGAAAAGATAGGAAAATCTTGATAGTTTTATTCTAGCATTTTTTTGAAAATTGTGTGAATCAGATAAGAAAATCCATTATATATAAATAGTATCTAAATACTAGTAATTCTATTAATAAGATCAAACACCATTTATATAAATGTAGTATCGTAATACTCTATAACATAGACGCTCCAACACAACTATCCTTGTTGCTGACGATGTTTAGTCAAGCGTATCAAAAAACAGACCATAGTCTGTTTCACTTAATATTTAGTTTCAAGCGACTTAGCTGTCTTGTCCTGTTCACGTTTAACCACATTGTCCTTAACAATCTGATAAAGAGTCGCAGCTACTGGCACAGAAACCAGCATACCTAGGATGCCACCTAAGGCTGATCCGATGGTGATGGCGAAGATAACCCATATACCAGGCAGACCAGTAGAACCACCAACAACATAGGGATAGATGAGATTTCCCTCGAACTGTTGCAATATAACCACATAAGCAATAAACAAAAGTGCCAAAGTCACTGAATGAGTCATAATCAAAATGGTACCAATCGTCACACCAATGTAGGCTCCCACAACTGGAATCATAGCTGAGAATCCAATCAAGATAGAGATGGTCGCAGCATATGGGAAATCAAAGATACGCATCCCAATATAACATAAAGTCCCCAAAATACATGCCTCAAGAGACTGATAAACAAAGAAATTACGGAAACGATTATTGAGAATCCCAACGACATAATGGAACGTCTTACCAAAACGACCTAAATAAACCTCTACCAAGCGATTGACCTGATTACCAAGTTTTTCTTTGCCAGCCAAGACATAGCAAGAAAAGACGATACTGATAAAGAGGTTAATCAAGGTTGACGGTAAACTCGTCAATGACGTCAAGAAGCTCGTCAAACCATTCATAATCTGTTGAAGTAATTGAGCACTGTAAGTATTAATCAGCTCTCTAACCTGAGTCACACCACCAAAATCTTGAATAACTTTTTGCAAAGACTTATTTTTAAGTAACCAATTAATCAGGTTATTAATAGCCGATCTATCTTGACTAATCAGTGTATTGATACTATCAATCAAATCTGGAAGAACTGTAAAGACTACCCAGGTAAAGACTAAACCAATGGTCGCAAATGCTAAAAGCAAAGAAATGGGGCGTTTGATTTTATGGGTAAAAGCAAAAGGAACAAGCTTGACTAGCCATTTTTCATAAAAAGACATCAAGATATTGACCACAAAAGCTATTCCTGCTCCTACCAAGAAGGGCTGGCTGGCAACAAAAATGGTGTTACAAATTGAAACAACTGTTTCCCAGTAAGTGTATATCAAAAAGCAACTGAAAAAAAGGACAGCCAACCAAATAAATTGATTTTTTGTAAACTTCATAGATACTCCAAAATTTAAGATACCCTTTCATTATACACTAAGAAAGGGCATCTTACTATCTTTGACATGAGAAAGCTTCTAGAAATCCGAAAACTCTCGATCAGCTATTGGATCGATGAGTTTGATAAAGTGAAAATCAGTCCCATCATAATCGAAAACTAAGATGGCACAATTACCTGGACAAGACTGAAACGCACGCTCTGGCTCCACAGCATGTAAAAAAGTCATCAAAGCCCCAGCATGACTAACAGCCAAGATAGATTGATCGGGATGTTTATCGACTATTTCCCTAGCACTTTTCACTACACGAGCAACAAATTGGTCCTGACTTTCCCCACCAAACTGAGCATAATGGTCACCAAAATGCCCTACAATAGTTGTCTTGGGGTGAAGATATTCAGGTTGACCCTCAAAAATACCAAAATTCATTTCCTTGAGTCCCTTTACCCTATGGTAGGCAGTCTGTCCTGTCGCCAATTCCAAGGTATCAGATGCCCGCTCCGTTGTCGTGCAATAATATTGGTCAAAGATCATATGATGTTTTTGAAAATAAGCCCTAACCTGACGTGCCTGGTCTCTCCCCTTTTCAGTCAAAGGGGAATCGCACCAACCTTGGATACGATTAAGTGTGTTAAAAAGTGTTTGCCCATGTCGCATTAGATAGAATCTTGTCATTTTTCTCCTCCGAAAATATACTCTTCCTCTACCGGATTATAAATCGAAACCAATACAAATTGACCTTGATCATAAGTAAAATGTAAGATACAACAATTTTTTAGACCACGTAGTTCTGGAGTCGGATCTAAAACACGTCTACAAAACTGTAAAATAGATGGACCATGACTAACCAGTAAGGACTTAGAATCTTCAGCCACACTCTCCATGATGGCTCTAACCGTCAACTCCATACGATCTCGAACCTGAGTAGTGCTCTCACCACCAAATTGAAGAAAGTAATCTCCAAACCCCTGACCATCTGGTAAAGGTTTCGGAAGCAGATACTCTGGCTGCCCCTCAAAGGCTCCAAAATCCTGTCCTTTAAGCCCTTTAAGCCTTTCATAGTCTGTTCGGCCAGTTACAATTTCTAGAGTATCACTAGCTCTCTCAGATGTTGAAGAAAAGAGATGGTCAAAAATTGGTTCTTGCTTAGCTAGATACTGACCTGCCTTCTTAGCCTGTTCGATTCCAACTTCTGTCAAAGGAGCATCACAGACCCCTTGAAGCCTATGCTGAACGTTAAAACGTGTTTGCCCATGTCTCATCAAATAAAATTCTTTCATATTATCACCTCTAAAGCAGAAATCGGATTCATAAACTGAAGAAGCCCTGTGTATCTTTAGGTATACTATTAAACACTAGCATGGCATCTAATAAAAGACACTCCTTCAGAAAATGGCAAAGCCATGGTAGTGATTACACCCATGACTGATTCACCTCTATTATACTCCTTTTAGAAAACGCTTTCCAGTATTATTGCAGAAAAATATTCTTATTTTTTCAAATTTAGAAAGAATTAGATTGTTTTGTTAGCCTAGATTGTTTATAATAATAGTATGAAATTGAAAAATATTTTAAGAATAGTGCTTATTCTTCTAATCTTAACAGGTGTCGTGGCTGGGCTACTCTATGTCACTATTTACTTTAATCAACGTGATATAAAAAAGCTCTCCATACCGTCTAATAAGGATGGATTGAGCTTCACCATCAAAAATAAGGAACTACTAGATCAATCAATCCTTCTTGAGACTGGTAGTATTAAAAATGTAGACATGCAAATCCTTTCTTTTAAAAAAGACGGAAAATACGTCCTCCAAAAAGGAAGAACCGAAGATAATAATCCTGAACTCACAGAGCAAAGTATTAAGTACGAAGCTAAACGTCGTAAAGCCATTGCTCTGATTAACTCAGGATTTTGGTCTTATGAAGGTCTAGACCGTCCTTTCGCTCAAAAAGAAATCGAACTTGGCAAAACTGGCCTTCTTTATGGCGATGATCAAAACAATATCAGTGCAGGAACCTACCCAAATATAGATACAGCCAAAATGTTCACTCATATGGGAAGCAACGGTTGGGATACTGGCGCCTTTGGTATAGTCATTAAAAATAAAAAGGTAGATAAAACATGGGAAAAAGGTGATCCTGACCAACCTAATGCCCGTTCTATTTACGTTGAGACCTATGATGGTATTATCCGTATTATCCAAACCTACGGCCACACCTCCCTCAATAAAGGCTTGAATCACGAAGAAATTTATAAGCTTTTAGAAAATTTAGGCTACTCAAATATTCGACTTGCTTTCCTACTCGATGGTGGTGGAACAACTCGTATGTATACGCGATCTGATAATGGTAAAGAAAAGGTTGCTGGTACCTTTGTCGATAATAGAACCTATATTGAATATCTTTATCTTACCAAACGAGATAGTAACGCCACTGATCCATATATCTGGCGTGATCAAGAGCTTGTAAAAGCAGGAAAATCTAAGTCAATCACATATGACGACTATATCAAAGCCATCTACTCAAATGGGAAAGTTCCAGGAACACAGTACCAATTTGAAGTTTCTAAATAATGCAAAAACTCCTCAATAAAATGAGGAGTTTTATCTTACTTTAAATTGTTAAGCGCAGTAATTAGGTAGTGACCGTCACGAATCTCCTGACCGACACGCTTGGTATTTTTAACTAAGATTTGGTAATCGTCTTCTGAGAGATTTTCAATGATAGCCTTCAAATCATAAAGAGAGTCTACTACAATACCGCAGCCCTGCTCAAGTACAAAATGTGACAAGGCTGACTGTTTCCACACCACAAGCGGGAAGCCTGATGCCAAGTATAGCGAAGCTTTGTGAGAATTGTTGTAACGTAGGTATTCACCAAAGACACCACTACAGGTCTCAGCACTTTCTCCATCCCAGACAAGACCAAAACCACCCTTTAGGGCTGCAGGAAGCTCATCAGGTAGGAATGAACCAAAGTAGTTCTCGTTTTCAAGGGCTCTACCCTCGTCAAAACCTACACCATAAAGGTTATAAGCAGGTTCTGCAGGAAGTGAGTAAAGATAGCCAGCTTTTTCTTGTTCCAAGTTACCAGCCACAATAATTGGCTGATTTTTTGACAGTCCGTTCTTTTCTTGGAAATTGGGAATCAAATAATCAAAAATACCAAGACTGACAATCTTTTCTTCCGCAATCCCTTTATCCACCAAGACTGACTTCATAATTGGATTATGGGCAATAATGCCAGTTACACTATGAAATGTATCACTTTCCGTTAATTTCATCCGTAATTTCATTCTAAATGGTAGAGTCCTGTCATTTACAAAACGCAAGGTTTCTAAATCATGAATCAGCAGATAGATGTTAACACCTCTATTTTTAAGAGATTTTAGTAAACTGTTAATGAACAAAGAATGATGTAACAAGGGAAATTGTATCACAATATCATCATTTTTCTTTAAGCGTTTGAAGGCTCTCAAAAGTGCTCTATATTTGTGAATCTGAGCATTAAGGACATTCATTTTATACCAGTCATCTACTAAAACTTTTAGGGGAGCATAACCTAGGTTATTTAAAATCACTTCAACGTCATTACGTGCTTTATTTCCCGCATTTTTAGCATTATTGTCGTGTAAAAATTCTTCTTTTAAATAGTATTTCATCTTTTACTTCTCATTTTTCATAAGCTGATTTTTTAGGATAGTATTCATTTAAGATTTGCTTAAAATGAATGAGGTTTTCTTCATTAAAGTCACCATCATCATTCACACAAAGTAATCTTTTATGCTTATCTTTAAAGATTCTATCAAGTTTATCCACTTGATTTAAACCAATTGTTTCTCCGAAATTTTTTGACATAGGGAAAAATTGATTACTTTCAATTTGCCAGTTAGAACAAACGTATTGATTGACATCTACCCCATAATCTCTAATCTTATTTCTGGATGTTCTATCCAAAGTTTCACCTTCGATGTCCCACAAATGTGACAAAGTACTCTTCTTCATCGGTACAGGCAAATGCTGATTCACATAGCCCGTCGGTCCCCATGGTAAGAGTAGCAAGTTTTTCAAAATCAAGGAACCATAACGGAAATTAAAGAATTTCCAAGGTGAAGATTTCATAGCCTTCTTATTAGGAAAATGGCGATAAATTAATTCAACATTATTGTGATAAGTATTTGTAAATGGTGACCAAGGAACTAAAGCATCGTAAACTGCTAAAAGCTTGGGTTGCCCATTTTTATAAAAATCGGAAGGTTGAGTATCCTTTATCATGAACATATCATCATTGAAGTAGATAAAATGTTCTGATAAGCCCTCAATACGATGAAGATTTAACTCAATTGCTGCTGAATTATATGAAGGAAGGTAAGCTTCAGGCATAAATTCCCTATGAGTGATCAACTTAAGTTTTGGATGCTCCAAATTTAACCAGTCAGGCTTTTGCCCGTTGGTAATTAGATAAACATTATTCACCCAAGGAGCATGCTTTTCAATCATTCGAAACCAGTAATTAAAAATACCGTAATCACGATAACGTTGCTCTCCGTCGATTTCTTGGTCTATTTTTGACATTTGACCTGTCACGGCTTGTTTCTCGCGGATAAACTCAGTATCACTTCCGTCGACCCAAAGAACCACGATATCAATTTTTTCTTGTGTCATTTAATAAATTCTTTCTCAACGACTTCCAAGGTACGCTCAATGACCACGTGCATGTCGTAGTATTTATAATCTGCAAGACGTCCACAGAAGATAACCTTGTCATTTTTCTCAGCTTCTTCTTGGTACTTAGCAAACATGGCATTGTTCTTTTCATCATTGATTGGGTAGTAGGGTTCATCTCCACGTTGCCAATCAGCTGGGTATTCACGGGTAATGACCGTCTTAGGCTGTGTACCATACTCAAAGTGCTTGTGTTCAATAATCCGGGTATAAGGAATTTCACGCTCGGTGTAGTTGACCACAGCATTACCTTGATGATTTTCCTCATCCAAAACTTCGTGTTCGAACCGAAGGCTACGGTATTCTAACTCCCCATGTTTGTAGTCAAAGTACTGGTCAATCATCCCTGTAAAGACCACTTTTTCAGCAGAGCTTTCCAGTTCTTCACGATTGGCGAAGAAATCAACCCCAAGTTCTACTTCTACATCACCCAGCATGTTTTCAATGATGACATTGTAACCACCGATTGGAATCCCTTGGTAACGGTCATTAAAGTAGTTATTATCAAAGGTCAAACGCACTGGGAGGCGCTTAATGATGAAAGGAGGCAGGTCTGTTGCAGAACGTCCCCATTGTTTTTCCGTATAGCCCTTGATCAACTTTTCATAGATATCTGGACCGATCAACTTGATCGCCTGTTCTTCCAAGTTTTTCGGCTCAACATCTTTCATATCCGCCGTTTGCTCCGCAATCTTGTTTTTGACTTCTTGAGGAGTCTTTGTCCCCCACATGGCATAGAAGGTATTCATGTTGAAAGGAAGATTGTAAAGACTACCCTTGTAGTTAGCTACTGGAGAATTAATATAGTTATTGAATTCAGCGAACTGGTTAACATAGTCCCAGATTTTTTTGTTGGACGTATGGAAAATGTGAGCACCGTATTTATGAACATTGATGCCTTCAATATTTTCACAGTAGATATTACCACCGATGTGATCACGCTTGTCAATCACTTTTACCTTTTTGCCACGTTTTGTAGCTTCATGTGCGAATATAGCGCCAGATAATCCAGCACCAACAATAAGATAATCGTACATAGTTTACTCCTTAGTTTTTCATTAACTGTTCCTTCAAGTCTCTCACATCAAGGGCACGTAAAACAACAATCAAAATTAAATAAATGATGGCTCCAACAAAACCATCTACTGCTACGTTTAGCATAGGTTTAAATTGAACAAAGGTTCTAAAGACAAAAAGTCCAAGATACATCACAACTGATGCAATGATAATTTTAGACATAGCAGGAAGGATAGAAACATCTTTCATAAATTTTCTTGCAAAATTAAGCTGAATCACCCAAACCAAAGCTTCTGTAAGAACGGAAACAATGGAAGCCCCAATGAAACCAAATGGGGGAATCAATAAAAGGTTAAGTCCCACACTAACAAATGCTGGAATCGTTGTAGAAAGCATGAATTCACGGTGCTTATTATGCGGAATTAAAATCTGAATTCCCATGATATTTGTCCAACCAATAAAGAACATCCTAAAAACCATGATGGCAATGGCAATATTAGCTGCTTGGAAGTCCTTTCCTAGGAAAAAACTAACAAAGTCTTTATTGACAACCAAGAGACCAGCAATAATTGGGAAAATGACGAGATTATAAATCAAGAAAGAGAATTCATGCATCTTGTTAACAGCCTTATAGTCTCCACTAGACAAAAGACCAGATACCCTTGGAAGCATTACACTTCCCAATGAAGTCACCAACGTCAACAAAATATTAATAATTTTCAAAGCCTGATCATAAATCCCTACATCATTTGTCGATGACAAGGCCCCCAACATAGTACGGTCCAAAGTCACATAAAGTGAAATAGCAATCTGAGGCAAGAACAGTAAAATAACTGGCTTAAGATGCTTCTTAGCAAAAGACAAATCAAATTGAGGCTCACCAATATATGGCCTTGCTGGGAGCCACATGCTTAATTGTCCTAGTAATTCAAAAAAGGTTAGTAGAAACACATAGAGGTATAAATCACCGGAAGTTTTTACAAATAAGAAAATGGAAATAACTCCTAAGAGTTTAACTGTTGTGTTTCTTGCCGTAATACGACGAAAATCCTCCAAACCTTGGAACAACCAAGAAATATCCATTCCTTTAGATACTAAACTAAGCCCAAGTATATAGGCCACCATGTTTTGCATTGCTGGCAAAAATAAACACAAGAGCGCATACAAAAGAAGTGACAAAAAAGTGGCAATCAATTGGAGGGTATAAATACCCCAGAAATTTTTCCGAATATCCTTACGATTACTAGAAATTTCCTTGGTCCCGTAGTTAGCAACTCCTAAGGTCGCTAAGAGAATAAAGTAGGTCACAATAGAGTTAAAGTAACCATAGGTACCTAAATCTTTAGAACTAAAAATCCTAGTTACATAAGGTGTCGTAATAATTGGTAACACAATGACCAATAATTGGTAGGAAAGATTATAGGCGTAATTCTTTAAAACTTTCATTTATAGTATCTCTATTTTATTTTCCTCATCATTTATTTCTTTTATCGAAATTAAACTTGCAAATAATGTAAACATGAAGATGTTGTATCCTGGTCTAATCCAAAATGCTTCTATCATACAATTAATAGTTATTAAAGAAAGTAATGATAGAAATAACATTTTACCTTCTTTGTAAAATCTCCTGGATGATAAAACATAAACTAATACAAGTAAGACTACAGGAACAATTCCATAGTAGAATAACATTTGAATATAAGAGGAATCAACATAATTATAACTGAGTACTGACTCTGTAGTACCTCCATAACCAATAAATTTTACATTATTAGTTCCAAAAAGGTGTAACTTGTATGTATCAAGGGCATTTTTACCCAAAAAAAGTCTCATACTGAAGAAATCGTTCAACTTAACAAAAAATGGGGAAGAAAAAGAAAAATGAGAAGACAAATAAAACATCAATGATGAAAAAATTGCCGCAGAATAGGGTAGTATGTAATAAACTTTAAATTTCTTTTCTTTAGTATAGTACATTACTAAAAAAATAATTACAGCTATCAAAATAGACATAGAATTCAATCTAGCATCACAAAATTTGATAATAAAGGCTGATAAGGCTACTCCAACTGCCACCCTAAGCCAAATATACTTCTCTCTAAGTAAATATCCCCAAGCAATAAACAAATAAAAACAGTGTGAGGCAAAATCTGTAGGATAAATGAAGCCAAATGAATTTCTTATAACTAAACCAGAAGATCTAACTTGGGCAAATTGTAAATTTGGTAGAAGACCAATTATTGAAAGTAAGAATATACCTATGACAATTGAACCAGCAATAAACACGTAAGTTTTTAAAATAACATCTACATCAACATCATAAAGTAGTAAAATCAATAATGAGTAAAGAAGAAAATTGGTAGCACCAGTTTGTAAAAAAACACATAAACTTGTTACGATTAAAAGAATTCCTGAAACAATGAATGATATACTAAAATTTTTAATAAATAAAAATCTTAGTGACAACACCAATGCAACACCAATCAAGAGAATAGTTGGTAATTGAGGGAGAGTTTTATTTAGAACCGAAGTCATAATAACATCGTACCCTACAATTACCGATAAGACCAAAATAACCAAAAGGTTCTCAAACTTAATTTTTAACATAATACCCTTTTACCGTTTATAAGAATAGCTAATTTATTTAAAAGCAATTTTACGTAAAATTGGATTCATTTTCATTTTTTCAATAAAGATGACTGTCCGAAACTTTTTTTGGGTAAGAAGATCAATACTCAATCTTCTAAGAAAAGAAGAAATATTTCGCTGTCTCAATAACATATTATAAGGACCAATGATTTGATCTCCATTCCCTGAAAAAATATTGTCAAAAGCTTTATTTGAAATAATGGACTGTAGTAATTCTATTTTTTCTTGTCTTTTCAACTTTAAATTAGAAATCTGGAAAACTGAACTTATGATAATTTTGGTCTTAATATCCTGCATTAATGTAGCATCTTCTAATTGGAACTGTTCAAGCAATTTATGTAATTCTTGAAGTTCATCTAATTGAAATTCAATTCTTTTAGGATGATAACTCGTCAGTGCAGAACCACTTCTACCTGCAATATAATTATAGAGAGTCGAATCAATAAAAAGAATGTTATCTAATTGTTGATAAACTTGGAAATTAAATAAAGTATCTTCCCCTATTGGTTTACTAGGAAACTTAATATTATTTTTTAGAATAAATTCTTTGTTATAAATTCTCGACCAAACATTATACATCATATCAGTTTTAAAAAGCTCTATGAAGTCATTCCTAAACTCTTCCTTTTTAAGAAGTCCTAGGTGCTGATAAGAATGAGAACGGCAAGACAAAATAGTGTTATTGGTTTCTTTAATTTCATTGTAACCAAAACAAAGAACATCCCATTCTCCATTAAGATTAGGACATATCTTCTCAAAGAAATCATCTGATAAGAAATCATCTGAGTCCATAAAGTACAAATATTCACCCCTCGAGAGAGAAATCCCTAAATTTCTAGCTTCCGAGACTCCATTATTCTCAATATGTCTAACAAAAATATTTGAATAATTATCTTGATACTCATCACAAATCGCACCACTCTGGTCGGTTGAATCATCATCAATTAATAGAATCTCATACTTAATTGGTGACGATTGCATAAGTATGGAATCTAGGGCTCTTTTTAAATAACCTTCAACATTAAATACAGGAACAATTATGCTCAAATCTATATTATCCATTAACTCTTCATCCTTAATTTATGACGAATAAACTCTAGTGTCCATTTTTCTTTTTTAAATTTCTTTAATATTGTCGATTTAACATATGCCCAATAGAATTTATTTCTTGTTACTTCTAAAAGCTCTTCCTTAGAAATTTTCTCTCCAATAACTAATTGATTTGGTATAACATAAAATGAATCTACTAGTCTAAACTCAGGACACTTAATCACTCTCTTTTGGAAATGTGCATATAGAGGACGATTAACCTTTATATTACCGTCGATTAAATTTATTGATTCCAAACCATTTTCCTCTGACCAAAAATAATAGCGTTTAGGTTCATTTTCACCATATTCTCTAAATGAGAAATGACTAATATCAATATCATCAAAAAACTTATCTTGCAGTTGTTTGAAATTATTTTTTTCAAAAATCTTTTGGATACCATCTGCCTCATCAAAAATAAAATTTTGCTCACTTGTAAAGATATTGTGAAAATCCAGTCGATAGTTTAAACCTTGGCCAGACATAAATATATGATTAACTTCCTGTGAATTTTTAAATATTTGGAGATGACCTAAAAGGCCATATCGAGAATAGTCATTCTCAAAAAAGCTATGTTCTTCCAGAAATTGATAAATATCACCAAGTAAGACATCTGTATCACAAAATCCCCAGTAGTCATATCCCTTCAACTCCTCTTCAAAGATAAATCCATAAGCAACTTTATAGTCACATAATTTATAAGGTGTTTTGAGAGAAATTTCAAAATCAAATTTAGACTGAACTTTTTTTCTTAAATCATCAAACGAAAGAGTCTTAAATTCAATATTCTCAGCGTTCAAAATTTCAAATTGGTCAATATTTTGATCAGTATAAATTAAGAAATCAATCTTTTGATTACGTTTGGCGGTCAACAAAAAATAAGGGAAAAACTTTGGAAGTTTTCCAAAGTACGGAATAATGAGTCTTATCTTTTTCATTTAGTTAAATCCTCTCCACCCTTATTCAACCAAGTCACAGCATTAAAATAGTGGTGGTAAGTTTTTAAATCGATACCGACATGACCTTGCTTTTCAGCTGATTTGAAATGAACCAAGGAAGGTAGGTCACTATAATTCTTAGAAGAGAAGATGACTTTGCTTTTGTAAGGAAGTTCTTCAAACTCTTTCATAAGCTCGTAAGTACAAGCATCGTTATCGTTGAATTTGAAATACATATTATCCCAATGAATGCGTGCCAATCGACGTTGCCATTTTTGAGTCGCTTCTTCTTCATCTGCATAGTGCAAAAAATGAAGTTCAATATCATCAAGAAGTGCTAGAGGATAGGCATTATCAAAGTCTTTGATGTATTTCGATTCCTTAACGAATTTCAAGGGGATATCTCCACTCAAATAATGTTTTAGATTCTTGAGCATTTTGATGTAATCAGGTGAAAAGACAAACATTCCAACAAAAGGCGTTTGATAAGGTAGTCCCAACTCCTGATAAACCTTCCCAGCCCAACAATTATCACAAATAATTGTGAAATTCTTATTCTTAAGTCGTCGTCTTGGGATAAAATTAATAATTGGATAAACGATTGGTTTTAGTTTATTCTTTAGTGTTTCACTGTTCATATTAGTACTTCTTATATAATTCCGAGAAATTACGAATATAACTTTGTAATGAAAAGAGTTCTTTTTGGCGTTTGACAGATGCCTTGCCAAATTGTTCTCGCTTCTCGGTATTATCCGCTAATTTTTGAATTGCCTTAGACAGTTCTGAAGGCTGATTTGGAATAGCAAGAAGGCCATTTTCACCTTCTTGCACCATTTCACAAACGCCACCATGACGGTAGCCAACGATGGGTTTCCCACAAGCCATTGCTTCTAAAACTACAGTTGGAAGTGGATCAGGATTGGTACTTGGCAAGACAAAGATATCAAACATATTATAGAGCTCTGTTGTCTTACTATAATAATCGATACGCTTGATTTGACCAGCTACTGGCGAGTCAGCAATAATCTTTTCTAACTCATCAATGCGCCACTCTTCTCCCTCAAAAGCACTACCTGCAAGAAAGGCAACGGCTTTTGGATTAGCCTGTAAAATTGGAGTCACAGCTTCCAAGAAGTCTCCTTGCCCCTTCCAGGCATTGACACGGGCAACCATCCCAATAACAAGAGCATCTTGAGCAATACCAAACCGCTCTCTAATGGCTGAAGCATCCACTACATGGAAAACATCATTATCAACCCCATTATAGATGACTTGTACCTGATTATCATTCACATAACGAGACATTTTGACATGATTTGCCACGGCATTTGAAACCGTTACTATCGTATCAGCAAAGCGTCCCATCAAAAAATTGATGAAGTCAGAAATAGCTTTTGGTTTGACAATAATTTCGTGCACATGCCAAATCAAAGGAAGTTTCAACTTACGTTTAAGGTAAATGCCTTCAAGCACCGCCGTCGTATTGTTGTGAATCAGGGTAATCCCGTTCTCTTTGGCATACTTGGCAATTTGTTTAGAATAACGGTTATAAGAGCCAAAGTACTCCATGATACCTTTAGGATTAAAATATTTACGTCGCAAGATTGGGTAGTCAATGACTTTCACTTTGGCACCGACATTTTCTAAAGCAGCCACTAAAACACCATCATTTGGTAAAATAACATGCGCTTCAAAGGCATCTTTATCCAAGCCTTTAATAAGCTCCAACAACACCTTGTCAGCGCCATACATTTCAGCACCCGCATGGAGATATAAAATTTTCTGCATTTCTATCCTTTAAATACTTTTTCGTAGTCTGTGACAATTTTTTCCCATGTGAAAGCTTGGGCAATACGTTGACTAGATTTTTGATTAAGAGCTTCGATATCTTGATTGTCCAATTGTTCAGCTTGATCAATAACAGTTGCCAATTGATCTTTTTTCCAATAAAGAGCACCATCTTCACCAACCTCACGGTTAAAGCCAACATCCAACAAAAGATTAAGTTTGGTAGACTCTAATGCCTCTAGAAGTGATGGATTCGTCCCTCCGACTTCATGACCGTGGAAATAAGCAAAGGCATTTTCACGAATATATTTGAGCAATTCCTGGTCATATACCGTTCCAACAAACTTCACACGAGGGTCCTTGTCAAAGCCAGTTTCCTGACGCAACTTGTCATAGAACTTGTTTTCTTCAACATTAGTAATGAGCACAAAATCCTTGTCAGAATGTGACGCCATAAAACCACGAATCATTGCCTCATAGTTGTTTTCAGGGACAAAGCGACCTACAACAAGGTAATAGTTGTTTTCAATAACCCCTTTTTCAAAATACCAGGTACGAACTTTATCATCAACCTTAGTCAATCGAGATTTAGTCGTATCAGTTCCATAAGCAATATAGGTTGTTTGGGGATGATACTTAGCATAATCTTTTTGAATGTAGGACTCGATATTTTTACTATCACAAATCAAAAGGTCAGCATGTTTAACCATAAGTTGTTCTGAAATCTTCCAGTATTTACGGACAGGAAGACTCCATTTTGCACGTAACCATTCATGACCATCAGGATTAACCATTAGGGTACCACCAATAGCCTTGATTTTCTTCTTGATACCTGAGATAAATGGTCCAATACGGCAAGCCAAAACATAGAAAATCGGTTCTTGATCATCATTGGCTTTAGCGATTTCAATGGCCTTATTTAGAGCTGCAATGTCATAAGCGATGGCACGAGCAGGACCAATATTAGGCACATCAATGTTGAAACACTTTGCGCCATTATGCTCGAAAGAGTCAGCTGTAATTCCTGATTTAGCAGAATTTTCACGCATACAAGCTACGTAATACTGGATATCTTTATCTTGCTGGAACTCTGTTAGTTTCTCAACAAAAGTCTCAAAACCACCATATTTTGCTGGAATTCCCTTAGAACCAACGATATAAACTGTTTTTTTCATTTAATCACCATTAAAAGAAATGGAGAAAGCCATCACTTTGCTCCATCCTTCATTACTACTACTTTAATTGTTTTCAATAAGATTCTGATATCGCGCCAGATAGTCCATCCATCCATATAAGCTACATCAAGTTTGACGACTTCATCAAAATCTGTAATTTCACTTCGACCACTTACTTGCCAAAGGCCAGTGATTCCTGGTCTAAAGCTTAATCGACGTTTTTGTTCTGGAGTGTAGGATTCGTATTCGTCTAAGGTCGGCGGACGTGTACCAACCAAACTCATATCCCCCTTAAGAACATTCCAAAATTGTGGAAGTTCATCAAGGCTCGTTTTACGGATAAAATGACCAACTTTAGTAATGCGAGGATCATTATCCATTTTAAACATACCGCCAGACATCTGATTTTGTTCCATGAGATTCTTCTTGATTTCTTCGGCATCAACTCGCATTGAACGGAATTTATAAAACTTGAAAATACGTCCATTCTCACCAACACGATCTTGGGCGAATATTGCTGGACCTCCGTCCTTACGGATAATCGGATAAAGAAAGATTCCGACAATACCACAGAAAACCAAACCAACCAAAGCTCCGCAGATATCTAAGCAGCGTTTTGCCAATATATCACCGTAACTATAAAATTGTGTTGAAAAGGTAACAACATTAAAAGGTCCTAGTTGTTGGATTCGTTTTTCACCTTGACTCATAAATTCCAGCGAATTGAGATTGATAGAAACTGGAATCCCCATAAGTTCAAAAGGTGAGGCGTAATCCCAAATTTTGTATTGTTCACTAGGAAGATTAATCAGGACCTGATCAACTACTGAGTGGGTTGCATACTCAACCAAGTTGTCTGGCTTAACACTCTTGATAAATGGATTAGTAAAATAAGGATTATCCAAAACACAAACTGCTGTAATTCTACCATCCATATTATCTTTCATACGTGTCAGAACATTTTCAAGACGAGTCTGATCAGAAATTAAGAGAATATTTTTATTACTCTTACGACGTGTGTAGATGGATGAACGGAAATATTTGAGAACAGTGTTTGTTAGGTATAAGAGAGCACCTACAATGAGGATAAAATAAAGGAGTCCACGACGTGAAATTGAAAAATTACCATCTGCAAAAAAGGATAGAAAGGTTGCGATTGCAGCAAATATAAGACAATATTTGAGAGTAGCAATAAATTCATCCAAGTAACCACGATATTTTAAATTTTCGAAGTAATTACTAATATAATAAGTTACTACATGCACAATTCCTAAGAGAACGACACTTCCTTTGGTAATCTCAGTATAAGGCAATTTACTTGTGACCCAGGCTACAAAAAGGACCACAACCAGTTGTATAATACCAATCTCAATGCGACGAATTTCTTGTTTTTCTTTCACTCTGAACCCCTTTTTTATATGCTAATGTTTAAGGAGCTACATTATCCCCATTAATGCTATCCTTTTCTACGGCGTTGCGATCTTGAATGACTACTTTTTTGCTCTGATTTCTTGCCGTAGTCACCATATGACCCGTAAGAACCATATGTACCGTATTTATCTACAGTCATATCTACTTTATTTAGAACAACACCCAAGAACTGAGAACCACTTTGTGTTAATTGTTCTACTGCCTTTGTTACGAAACGACGTTTAATTTTACCTGCAGCTGTCACCAAAAGACTAGCATCGGCTTGGTGAGCAACAATGACAGCATCGATAACTAAACCAATTGGTGGTGTATCAATAATAACATAATCATATTGGCTACGAGCAACGTCCAATAGGTGTGTGAAATTTTCATTTTGTAAAAGACTTGTTGGATTTGGTGGAATAGGACCAGACGAAATTACATCCAAACCTGCGATGTCTGTTCGACAAACGGTTTCCTCCAAAGTAGCATTCCCAGAAAGAAAATTTGAAAGGCCTTTATATGGCTCATTTGATTTAAATGTTCCAGACAAAACTGAATTACGGGTATCTGCATCAATGAGCAGTGTTCTAAGGCCAACACTAGCAAACGAAATGGCAATATTAACAGATGTTGTTGATTTACCTTCACCAGCTTCGACTGAGCTAACAGCAATAACTTTCATCTGAGCGCCAGAAAACTGAATATTTGTGCGAATAGCATTGTAATATTCTTCGGTTTGTTTGGCAAAGTTTACTTTAGAATTTACTAACTTTAATAGAGGCATTTCTTCTCCTTAAATCTTATCTATATCAGGGACAATTCCAAGAAGTGTCAGTCCTAAGGCGTCTTCAATATCTTCCGGACGACGAATACGATCATCCAAGATTTCACGAACCAATACACCAACAATTGCAAGGAAACCTCCGAGCACTGCTCCAAGAGCAACATTACGTTTAATGTTTGGAGAAGAAGGTGAATCTGGCAATTTCGCATCTTCAAGCGTTGTGACATCTTCTACTTTTGTCACTTTTTTGATTTTTTCTGCAGCAACATCACGAACCTTGTTAGCTAGGGATTGAGCATCTTGTCCAGTTTTTGCATTAACAGAAATTGAAATAAGACGCGTATCTGTAGGAATGTTAACTGAAATCATTTTAGCAAGGTCTGCTTCAGTCATATTCAATTTTTCGTCTTTAATTACTTCAGACAAAACATCATTAGACGTAATAATTTCTTTATAGTCTTTTGTCAAAAACGTACCAGCCTGCAAGTCTTGTGCAGAAAGATTCTTGCCATCATCAGCTTGATTTACCACATAGATACGTGTTGATGACGTATAAGTTGGTTGAATAAAGAAATAAGTTCCTAAGAAGGCAAAAACAGCAACATAAAAAGCTGTAAATAGAATGAAGACTTTCTTAGTCCAGAGTTTTTGCAAGAGTGCAAGTACATCGATTTCAACACGTTTCGTGTTTTCTTGAGTCATAGTTTCTCCTATATGTATTGATTTTCAAGTAGAGTTTGTGGGTTTTTGATAAAAAGATTACGGGCACGTCTAGTACCATAAGTTTTCTCAATAATAGCGTAGGCTTCCTTCATAAATGGAGGTCTTGGTCCCAAATTATGCATGTCACTTGCAACCATGTGAACTAGATTCTTTTCCAAAAAATAACGGACACGTTTTTTTCTCACTTTTTCCTTATCACCAAAAAGCTTTGGTTTTAAGACGTGAGAACTATTGACTTGAGTATAGCAACCCATGTTGATGATTTCACGAACACGGTCAGCATGTTCCTCAAGAGCATCATAACGTTCAATGTGAGCCACAATCGGAGTTACCCCTGCTCGCAAAACATTACTTAGTCCACTATGAATTTCCTTCCAAGAAGTTCTAGCACTAAATTCAATCAAAGCAAATTGCGTATTATGCATATGAGGAATAAGGTGCTTTTCAAGCTTCTCAACAATGTCTGAAGTGTAATAGAGTTCACCACCATAGTAAATTGTTAAATCAGGGTAAAGAGCCTCTGCTTCTTCTTTTACTTTAGAAAAGTTGGCAAAGATTTTGTCCTCTGGGGTTTCAAACATTCCCTTACGACGATGAGACGTTGAAACAATAGTACGCACTCCCTGGGCGTAACTTTCGCCAATAAGTTCTAGACTTTCCTCTAAAGTCTTAGGACCATCATCAACATCAAAAACAATATGTGAATGAACGTCAATCACTTATTTTTCCTCCATCATATTTTTGATAGCTTGTGATGCGCTTGCCACACTAGAATCATCAAGTTTCATCATATAAAGACTAGAATTTGGCATAGCATATGAAGTCAATTGTCCCGTTGATCCTGTACCTGTCACTGCTTGAGAAGTCACTGTAAATTTAGAACCTGAATCAAGCTGCGTATTGGCCAAGGAATTAATAGTATCCAAAGACATGTTGGTTTGAACAGAGTCTTGAAGATTATTAACAATTGAATTAAAGTTTGATACTGAATGAAGTGAGGCTAATTTGTTAACAATCGCTGAAATAACCTTTTCTTGGTTTTTACCACGATCATTATCGCCACCATCCAAGCTATAACGCTCACGAACAAAGCCAAGTGCTTGTTCTGAGTTCATTTGAATATCACCAACTGGGAAGTCAAATTTCCCATGAAGGCTAGTAAAGGCTTGATCATTATGGACGGTCACACCACCCAGTTGGTCAATCAACTTAAGGAATGATGTGAAATTGATACGTGCATAATAATCAATATTAATGCCATAAAGATTTTCAAGTGTTTGTTCTGAAGTTTCAACACCGTAGATACCTGCGTGGGTCAATTTATCATATTGGTTTGCCCCACCACCAGGAATTTTAACATAGGCATCTCGAGGTGTTGAAGTCAAAAGAATCTTATGCGTATTCATATTGACGGTCATAATGATATTAACATCAGAACGTGATACTGTTGAAATAGAACCATAAGTATCAATACCGCTGATATAAATATTAAATACTTTGGAATCCGCTTGTTTTGCAGACTTGTTATTTTTCGTTTTGATTTTATAGGTATAGATTGTTTTCAGATTTGAAGCGTAATTGCTATCAACTGACTCTAAAAGGCTAGCATATGAACCACTCAAAACCATGGCTTTAGATTTTCCAGATTTAAGATTGTCATAGGCCTCTTGGTAAGAAGCAACATCGTCAACTTTTACATCAACCTTCTTGTCATTTTTCAGAGCTGACATCATGGTTTCAATGTTATTCTTATCAACCTTCATAGGTGCTTGGACAGTAGAAAGCTGACTGACATCTTTGATGTCACTATCTTTTGGAACCACTACACTCATCTCAACTTCTGAGAATGATGCAGTCTGATTCATACGGTTAGTAATATCAATTAGCTGTTTGAAGCCAAATACACCAACCAAAGAAATTAGGGTGAAAATAACCAATATAACAGTTGTCACAAGTGGTGATTTCTTAGCTTTTTGAAGATAGATACTAATAGCAAGAACAACCACCAAGGCAAGTGCGATGATAATATTCAAAAACCTAAAAGATAGGAAATTGTAGTTGAACATAATGAAAAGTAAAATCGCTGCTAAAATAGCATACAGAATGGTCAACCCAATGTTGACCATTCCCCAGGATCCTTTACTTGTCTGTTTCTGCTTACGATACGTATGCGAACTCATATAAATTGCTCCTAAAAATTAAAATTAGACATTTCCCATTATCATTATAACATTACTTTAACTTCATTTCAATTGTCATTCTTTTTAAAAAAGAAGAAACAGTTTTTCATTAGCTTATCAAGTCATTAATTTCTATTAATTTTCATCATATTGTCAGGAAAAATTTCACAATTAGTATACTAATTCTATAATTTTCTGACATTTACCTTGATATTATAAACTCACTCCATAAAAAATAGTAGTTACTATACTATTCTTTTGACAATTTTAAATCTATTACCACTATTCATAATAAAGGAAACAAGTCAACTATAACCCAACAAAACCAAAAAGGAACACCAAAAGGTGTCCTTTCATTATAGCAACTAATCAGAAATAAGTGTTTCTAAACCGACTTTCATCATATCAGTGAAAGTATTTTGACGTTCCTCTGCAGTTGTATCCTCATCTGGATTCACCAAACTATCAGAGATTGTCATAATGGCAAGAGCATCTACCTGATGCTGAGCTGCAAGGTAATAAAGAGCTGCCGCTTCCATTTCAACAGCTTTCACGCCCCATTTACCGAGTTCAATATTTTTCTCATAGTAATTTGAGTAGAAAACATCAGAAGACAGTACATTACCAACATGGGTAGTCATACCGAGATCTTTGGCAATGTGGTAAGCCTTATCTAAAAGGTTGAAACTTGCAATTTGTGGGAAATCGTATTGTGGCCAATCGTTACGAATAATGTTAGAGTTTGTCGCTGCAGCTTGTGCCAAGACCAACTCACGCACATGAACATCCTTATTTAATGAACCTGCAGTTCCCACACGAATAAGTTTTTTAACCCCGTAATCAACGATAAGTTCACGTGCATAAATAGAGATAGATGGCATTCCCATCCCAGTCCCCATCACAGAAACACGTTCATCCTTATAAGTTCCTGTGTAACCAAACATGTTACGAACCTCATTGAAACAGACAGCATCTTCAAAAAAATTCTCAGCAATGAATTTGGCACGAAGAGGATCCCCAGGAAGAAGAATTTTATCAGCAATCTCTCCCTGCTTAGCAGCAATATGAATAGACATAATTTATGATACAAAGAGCGATCAGAAAGCGACTGAAAATTAGGAAGCTGACGAAGATGCCTCGCATCTAGGCAGATTATCTATTTTCCAAGCTTTCCGCTCGTGTTCAAATATGAACACCTGCTCTACCTTTCTTAGTTATTTATAGAATCGGCGTTAAAGAGGCAAAGTAAAAATAGGAAATCCGACAAAGATGCACCGCATCTTGGAAGATTTATCTTTTTTACACCGCCTCTAGCCCGGGTTCAATTTCAAACCCAAGCTACCCATCCTTTCTTTTTTATTAAGTAATCTGGAGTGCGATCAGAAAGCGACTGAAAATTAGGAAGATTATCTATTTTCCAAGCTTTCCACTCGTGTTCAAATATGAACACCTGCTCTACCTTTTTTACGTTATATTTTTTAAAATTTTCTACTATTATATTGATAGTACATGAGCTACTTAAATGTTTAGCCTTGGGTTAGTGAATCTAGAAAAGCAAATAACTTTTTATTCATTTGAGAATAGTCATTGGCCCGCAATTGTTCTGGTGTTTGAACAAAAGGTAACTCTTGATTTTGCTGGCGCAAGTGCTCTTCACCATCAGCAGCTATCAGTAAATCAATAGCCTCTGGATCGAACTCCAAATGTGCCTGGAAAGCATAGTGTTTAGGACTAAAGCGAACAATTTGACGAGGGCAACCTTTACTTGTAGCCATAACAACTGCATTGTCTGATAATCCAGGCATATCTCCATGCCAGTGACCGGTATCTAAAGTAGAACCAAAATCTTTAATATGATCATCAGCTAATCCAGCTTCAGTAAGATTTATTGGAAAAACACCAATCTCACGTTCGGGACTATGCTCGTACTTACCACCATAAGCCACAGATAAAAGTTGAGCCCCTAAACATACCCCAACAATATAGATATCAGCGTCAATAGCTTTTTGAATTAATTTAATTTCAGCCTTTGGATCATAGTATGGAAAGGCTTGACGATTTTCATCAGGTGACTGAGGTCCACCCATTACAATAAGAAAATCAATACCATCAACAGTTTCAGGAAGTTTCTCCTCCTCATAAACCTTAGTTGATGTGACATTGTGGCCACGCTCTTGAGCCCATTTCAAGTAAGCTCCTGGAACCTCAAATGTTTCGTGTAAGATAAAATGAATATTCATACTTTTTCCTTCCATTTATTATTAATTATCCTTGATAGGATGCTGGCTAGTATGAGTGGTAATACGATAACTCCTCCAGTGCCTGTAAAACCAACAACCAAAGCCATTCCTGTTAGGGGGGCATTCAAAGTTGTTCCTAAAAATATAGTTGCTCCTAAAAGCATTCCTAAATTCGGACTTAGGGAAAGGCCAAAATTTCCAAAAAGCCCCGTTATCAGATAACCCGCACCTGTGCCTAATGCAAACGATGGCGTCAGAGTGCCACCATAGGCACCACTTCTTAAAAGTAGACAGACCAATAGGCATTTGATGATGAGAACGACAGGAAGATATGCTGAAGAGTTCCCAGAAAAAAGCCATTGGGCTAAAACCTGTCCATTTCCCATAAAAATAGGGAGGTATGCTGACAGTCCACCTAGAATCATAAAGGCAAAAGGCAAAGTCCAAAGTATTTTTTTGTCTGTAATACGATGTCCACTGGCCTTTTTCGTCAAATAACCAAACATCATAGCAAGTGGTGTTACAAATACTGTCAAGATGATTGCCTGCATGAAACTGGAAGAATCAATAGTCACTTTATCGACTAAATATAGAGCCTGTCCACCAACAATTGGTCTGGCACAATAAGCAGATACATAAGTAGTCACAAGAATAATGACGATATTCTTTAGCTTCCAACTAACTCCTAATGTTTCCAAAACAAACAAAGCGCTGGCAAAAGGCACCTGGTAAACAGAGGCTAAGCCTGCTCCAGCACCACAAGCAATTAATAATTGTCTATCGGAAATGTCTAAACGTAATCCCTTAGAAAGACTACCACCGAAGAGAGCACCTAATTCTCGAGGTGCTCCTTCTTTGCCAATTGAGGCCCCGGCAGCAACGATTGCCACCTGGACTAATGCATGTAGAGACTGGCCTAGAAAGTTTGGACTCCTTTTACCAACAAGTTGCTTAGCTTTGCTAATGGAAAGTAAGGAGATCCGTCGTTGAAGAAAATACCAAAATAAACTAGCTAGGACCCCAACCACAATCAATACAAAAAATCTTCGAAAAGCATTCACTGATTGAAACTGTAACAAGAGATTGCCTTTATCTTTACCAAACGCAAGAACTTGTATAAATTCTAAAAGATAGTGGCAAAGAATTCCAACAAGACCTGAAGCGATACCAGTTCCAAAAACAGCCAAACTTAGCTTAAGAGATTTTGGTAACAACCTTAAACGTTTTATTTCCCGAAAAATCATGTTTTAAAGTTCAGCCAAAATAGCTTTCAGCAAACCTTTGAAATCCCCTTTAACACGTTCTGTCACTTCCACCACTTCTTCGTGATTGAGTTCTTCTTGGAAACCAGCCGCAAAGTTGGTAATACATGAAATACCCAGAACTTTCAAGCCAGAATGTGCTGCTACGATAACTTCAGGAACAGTTGACATACCAACCGCATCTGCACCCAATGTCTTAAAGGCACGAATTTCAGCAGGTGTTTCATAGGTAGGTCCTGTTGCTCCAAGATAAACCCCTTCTTCCAACTTGATACCAAGTTTATCAGCCACTTTGTGGGCGATTTCAAGGTATGCTGGAGTATATGCTTTAGACATATCTGGGAAACGTGGGCCAAACTCATCCAAGTTTTCCCCAATCAAAGGGTTTTGACCAGTCATATTGATGTGGTCTGTGATAGCCATGAGAGTGCCAGGACCAAAACCAATTCCACCAGCCGCATTCGTTACGAGTACTCCTTCACAACCGAGAGCTTTCATCACACGTACAGGGAAAGTGACTACTTCAAGCGGATTTCCTTCATAAAAATGGAAACGTCCTTGAAGAGCCAAAACCTTACGTCCAGCCAAAGTACCATATACAAGTTTACCTGCATGACCAACAACGGTCGATTGTCCCCAGTTTGGAATGTCCGCATAATCAATGATAATTGCATCTTCAACTTCTTCAGCCAACTCGCCAAGTCCAGAACCTAAAATCAAACCAAATTCAGGCTTTTCAATTCCTTTACTTTCCAAAAAGGCTTGCGTAACTCTAATTTTTTCAAGTAGCGACATCTTATTTCTCCCTCAATATTATTTCATTCTTAAAAAGTGACCAATTTTTGAAAAAGTTCTTGCATTTCGAATGGTGATATATGGATAGAAAGGTGTTTTCAATAACTTCTTATGATAAGCCGTTTGGCTATAACTTGATTTATCATACTTTCCCCAGTAGACACCAAGTTGACCAAGATGAAGAATTTCATCTTTCAACTCTAAAGAGTTAATGATTTTCTTCATTTCGTTCTTATCAAGTCTTTCAGTATATAAGAGGACATCTTTTCTATAGAAGTCATCTTCCCACCACTTAGGTAAAGATGCCACTTCATTTTGGTAATCTTCTAGAGTAAAAAGAGAAAACACCTTAATAAATGGATAAGTCTTATTAAGAAATCTCTCTAAAACTAAGAGGAGTTCTTCTTTCATCAAGGAAGAATCAAAGAAAAGATTTCCACTATTTATATAGGAAGAAACATTTGACATACCGAGTTTTTCTAACTCTCGACAAAATTCTTCCATGACTACCTTATGACGACCACCAACGTTTATCCCACGAACCAAAAATGCGTAGCGCTTCATTTTAGACAAGTTTATCCAAGAAGCTTTCACCAATCATAGCTTTATCGACACCGAAATTTTCAGCAACAGTTGCTGAAATATCAGAGAAATGACCTACAGGAATAAGTCCATTTCCTTTAAATGATGGGCTGTAAGCCAAGAAAGGAATATATTCACGTGTATGGTCAGTACCAGCGTAAGTTGGATCATTTCCGTGATCTGCTGTAATCATTAAGAGGTCATCTTCACGCATTGCTGCGATGATTTCTGGCAAAAGTTGGTCAAATTCGTGCAAACAATCACGATATCCATGAGGATTACGACGGTGTCCATAAAGGGCATCGAAGTCTACCAAGTTTGTGAATGAGAAGCCATGTTTGAAATCTTCAGAAGTCATAGCTTTAATCAAATTATCAATACCATGGCTATTTGATTTGTTGTGGCCCATATCGTGATTAATACCAGCTCCGTTGAAGATATCGTTAATCTTACCAACAGCATAAGTATCAATTCCAGCTTCATTCAATTTATCCAAAACAGTTGGCGCAAATGGTGAAACAGCCAAGTCACGACGGTTAGATGTACGAGTGAAGTTTCCAGGCTCACCAACGTAAGGACGCGCAATGATACGACCAAGAAGAGCTGGACGTTCCAAAGTGATAGAACGAGCGTATTCACAAATACGGTAGAGTTCATCCAAAGGAATAATGTCTTCGTGTGCCGCAATTTGAAGAACTGGGTCAGCTGAAGTGTAAATAATCAATTCACCAGTTTCCATTTGACGAGGTCCAAAGTCTTCAATAACGGCTGTACCTGAATAAGGTTTATTAGCTTCTCGAATGACCTTTCGACCTGAAAACTCTTCAATTTTAGTAATAATCTCTTCTGGAAATCCGTTCCAGAAGGTATCAAAAGGTTCAGTAATATTGAGACCCATGATTTCCCAGTGGCCAGTCATGGTATCTTTACCAAGAGACACTTCCTGCAATTTTGTTGCATAACCAGTTGGATTATTTTCAGCTGGTACGGTCTTCAAAGGCACTTCACGTGGAATGTTCCCAAGACCAATTTTTGCCATGTTTGGCACATTCAAACCAACAGTCTTCGAGATATGGCCAAGTGTATCAGAAGCACCATCTGGTACACCAGCATTGACAAAGTCGTTTGCATCAGGTGCTGCCCCAATCCCTACAGAATCAAGAACAACTAAATGCATTCGATTAAATTTAGACATAATAACACCACAAAGAGTTGAAATCTTTTTAAGATTTTCTCTTTACCTTTTCTTTTATTTTTATATTTTCGTAAATAATAGTTTGCGTTCTTCAGTTAATGAAGAAACTCAGATGGGACTAAGCCTTTACTTCAACGATCTTAACACCGTCTTTTCCTGCAACAATAACCTTGTTAACCATTCCATTGAAAAGCCCATGTTCAACAACACCTGTCATGGCTTTAAGTTCCTCACCAAGTGCCACTGGATTTTCAATTTTACCTAAATCTAGATCAATGATATAGTTCTTCATATCAGTGACAAAGCGATTGCCTTCTTCCGTTAATCGGAATGATGGTTTATAGCCCTTAGACTCAAAGACGCGATACAATCGATCAGCGCCATATTGAACAACCTCAACCGGTAGTTTAAAGGCACCGAGTTGATCAACCATTTTAGACTCATCGACAACCCAGATATATTCTTTGGTAGGTGTGGCAACAATTTTTTCCATCAAGAGGGCGCCACCACCACCCTTAATACCATTAAGTTGAGGATCCACTTCATCAGCGCCATCTACAGTAACATCGATACTGTCAATATCATCAACTGCCTTCAATGGAATCCCTAAGCCTTCTGCTTGTTTTGTTGTTTGACTTGATGTCGTTACACCGACAACATTGAGTCCCTCTTCCTTAATACGACGACCAATTTCTTCCACAAAAAAGTAAGCCGTTGACCCTGTTCCTAGTCCGACAACCATACCATCTTTAACAAATTTGGCAGCGGTTACACCGGCGGTTTTCTTCAGTTCTTCCATGATCGACTCCTCTCATCTTTCTATAATAATCATTCTACTCATTATACCATTTTTCCCTTATATTTTAAAATGATTTAAGGGGGTTGAATTTTTAAAGGTGACAAAAAAACTAGACTCTTAAGCTAGAGTCTAGTTCTTATGGAGTAGCCAATTATTAGTACCACTTAGTCTTCTTTATGACGTTTGAAGAATCCGATAAAGGCTGCAAAAATCATTGAAAGAAGTCCAAGGAAGCCAGCATTACTTGTATGTTCACCAGTTTGTGGCAACTCAGGTTGCGCAACTACAGGTACCTCAGTATCAGGCGTTGGTGGTGTTGGTGGTGTCACAGGTTTTTGAGGTGTTTTTGGTGTTGGTGGAACCACATGAGACACTCTCTCAACAACATAGTTTTTGTGCCATACAACAGTTGGTTTTGCAGGAGTTTTTGGTTCAACTGGTTTTGCAGGAACTTCAACCACTTTTGGTGTTGGTGGTGTTGGCGCTACTGGACCTGTTGGTGGTGTTGGTTCAACCGGTTTTGCAGGAACTTCAACCACTTTTGGTGTTGGTGGTGTTGGCGCTACTGGACCTGTTGGTGGTGTTGGTGCTTGCGGTTTACCAGGAACTTCTACTACCTCTGGAGTTGGTGGTGTTGGTACCACTGGTTCTTTTGGAGGTGTTGGTGGTGTTGGTGCTTGTGGATTGATACCAACCGTTTTCATCAACGGTTTAGTTGGAGCTGTCGGTGGTGTTGGTGCCTTAGGCTCTTCAGGTTTTTCACCAGGATTCTTAGGCAAACCTAGGTTCGAATTAATTGCAAACCAGTAGACCGTTGGAGCACCATCAGCATTGGCACCATCAGCTGTAAATACCAAGTGACCATTCGTCATCTTGATACCAGCTCCTCCATAATAGAGGTAAGGGGAGTCTTCATTGTCCCAACCAGTTAAGTCTGAGGTTGTTTCACCATTATAGACAGAACCATGGTCAATGTATTGGTTATCATTGACTGAAGTAACTTCTTTTGTAGCTGCATCATAAGTAACTGATGATTTTGGAATAGCGATGAATTGATTATCACCAATATTAACGTATTCTTGGTGACGTGTTGATTGGTATTTTTTCTTAGGTGTGAAAGTAATCAAACCAGTTTCAGCAGAAACGCTGTATGTACCGATAACATCGTCCTTATCACCAAAAGTATAGTCTTGGTTACCAAGAGCATGACCGTTTCCACTACCTGAGGCATTAAGTGTTGTTACATCAGATGGAATTTCACGTGACACGAACCACTCTGAACCATTCCAATCAGTGATTGGAACAACTACTTTAAGTGGATTGTCGGCTGAAATGTTAACAGTAACGCCACCAAAGTCAGCATATCCTGATTTCGTAACAACTTCACCATTTTGAATAGCCAGTGTAGAACCATCCGCATAAGGATTGTAAGTTCCACGAACCGTGTTGCCGTTAACATCTTTAGCTTCGACCGTAATTGGACGTGGGCGTTCAGATGTTTCAACATAAGCTGCACCATTCCAGTGGTTTAGTGAGTTAAGTGCTACGATAGCATTACGCTCACTAAGGTTGAACATTTTACCATCTTTATCGTAAAACTCAACATCTACTGCTACTTTAACTGGTTTATCTTGATCAGTTGATGCACCAACTGTCATAGTTACTGTTGGATCCTTACTGATTTTCGCGATACCTTTTCCGTCATTTGATGGAAGGCTAACAATTTCGTAGCGGTAAACAACACGTTTGATTGCTGATGCTTCATTCTCAACAATCATGCTTGATTGGTTCAAACCATCATAAGTAACAACAAATTTGTCACCTTCTTTAACTTGAACCCACTCGTCTTCAGTATTTGTCCAAGGGCTATTTGAAACAATGTCAGATGCTTGTAACTTGTTAGAGTCATATTGGAAAACATTACTTGTGTTAAGACGCTCTTGTGCTTCTTTTGTCAAGTAGTTACTTACACCTTCAACTTTGTGTGTTGCATCGTTTTCACGTTGGAAGGTCAATTCTTGAACAACTTCAGCATCTTTAAGGTTACGATATACAGGATCATTCATGTATTTATCGTAAGCTGTTTTAGCTTCTTGGTATTGTTTAAGCGCTGTTTGGTAGACAGCTAATTTGTTTTGATACTCAAGGTATTCTTGGTCATATTTAGCTTTTTGCTCATTGTAGACAACCAAGGCTGCTTCGTATTTAGCTTTAGCATCTGCATTGTATTTTTCAATAGCTTGTTTTGTTTCAAGATCTGCTTCATAAGCTGTTTTCTTAGCGTTATAAAGTTCAAGATTCTTGTCATATGCTGCTTTTTCTACATCATATTTAGCTTTTGCTTCATTATATGCTGCTAGCTCAGTTTGATATTTAGCTTCAGCTTCAGCGTTACGTTTTTCAATAACAACTTTTTCAGCTACTTTATTATCATAATTAGCTTTTTCAGCATTGTATTTGGCCTTATCACTATTGTACTGTGCAAGAGCTGCTTCATAATCAGCTTTTGCTTGGTTATAAGTTGCCAATTCTGCTTGGTATTTAGCTGCAGACAAGGCATTTTCTTTATCAGCTGCTTCTTTTTCTGCTACCTTAGCATCATAAGTAACTTTCTTAGTCTTGTACTCTGAAAGGGCTGAGTCATAAGCTTGCTTAGCAATTTGGTATTGCTCTGAAGCTTTATCATAAGCAGTTTTTTCAGTATCGTATTTAGCTTGAGCTTCAGCATTTGATTTATCAGCAAGTGCTTTCTCAGCTAATTTAGCATCATAGTTTGCTTTTGCTTTATCATAGTCAGCCTTATCTGACTGGTATTTTTCTTTAGCCGTTTTATAATCAGAAACGACTGTATTGATTTTTTCTGCTTGTGCTTTGTTATCCGCAGCAGCTGCTTCAACACTTTCCTTAGTTTGAGCAGGTTCTTCCTTAACCTCAATCCCTTCGTTTGTTGCAGCAGTTTTTGCGTTTTCTAAGCTTGTATTTGTTACTTCACTTGTTGTAACAGTTGTGTTACCTTCTTCAGTAACGTTAACAACTTTCTTTTCAGTTGAATCTGCTACGGCTGAAGTGTTTTCTTCAACAGCATCTGTTGCTTCAACTGCTGGTGTTGCTGAATCTGTAGTTGTTGCTACCTCATCAGCGCTTGCATTTGAAGCTCCTACTGCAAGAACTGCAGTCCCCAAAAGAACAGAAGCCGCACCAAGGCTAGACTTTCTGAGTGAATAACGTTGTAATTCCTTTTTCCCCATTTAAATTACGTCCTTCTATATTTAGTTATGTTCATATTCTAACAAAAGAAAGAACCATGTCAATTTGAGATATCTCATAAAAACACGCATTCCTTTAAATTCGATTAGATTCTTAAATTCAAATACTTTTTAATATCAAAATATTTGATAGACAAAACCCTATTATTAATAGCGTTTTCGATACAAAAAGGAGGTTTAATTTTATAATATCTAGTCCAATTCGCTTTAATGTTTTTTTATTGAAAAGATTATGAAAAATACATAACTATACGTTTTCATGCTACTTTTCATTGCGAGAATTAGTTCTTGATAACCTATTTCAGCTAAATTCTTTCTTCTAGTTTCCTAAATTAGTTTTAACAATCAAACTAGTTTAAGCTGATAAAACTCAAAGAATAGATAACAAAAAAAGACTAGACTGTCTTGCATAGCAAAACAACCTAATCTTTCATTTTATCTTATTAATGTTTACGTTTGCGAGCTGACCATAGACCTGTAATTGCCATTGAAAGAAAGCCTAGACCTGTTACAGATGCTAATTTTTGGTTAGAATCACCTGTTTCTGGCAATACGGCGCTATTAGTTCTTTCTGTTTCTTGCTTAGCAACTACAGAAGAAGTTGGTGTAACGCTTGGTCCTGTAGGTGTTCCAGAAGTTTTTGGTTTTTGAGGAGTTGGTGGTGGCGTTGGTACTGGACGTGTTACTCGCTCAACAAGATAATTCTTATGCCATTTAACTTTAGGGGCTACAAGTTCCTTAGGTGAAACAGGTTTATTAGGTACATTAACTGTAACCATAGTTGGTGGCGTTGGTGCCTTAGGCTCAGTTGGTGGTGTTGGTTTGGTTGGCTCTCCAGGTACCTCTACGACTACTGGTGTAGGTGGTGTTGGAGCTTTAGGTTCTACTGGCGCTGTAATCTTACGTGGCTCTGCTGGCACTTCAACTAGTACTGGGGTTGGTGGTGTTGGAGCTTTGGGCTCTGTTGGGGCCTTAGGTGCCTCTCCATCAACTGTAACCACAGTGTAGTTAGGTTCTGTCGGTGGTGTTGGCGCTTTAGGTTCTTCTGGTTTGCTTGGTTCCGCTGGAACTTCAACAACTGTCGGAGTTGGTGGCGTTGGAGCTTTTGGTTCTGTAGGAGCCTTAGGTCCCTCTGCATCAACTGTAACAACTGTATAGTTAGGTTCTGTTGGTGCCGTAGGGGCTGTTGGCGGAGTTGGTTCTGTTGGTACCGCTGGAAGAACTTCCAATGTAATCGTTGGTGGTGTTGGAGCCTTTGGTTCTTCAGGAGCTGTTGGCTCTTTTGGCGCTTCACCTGGATTTTTTGGAATACCAACATTTGAGTTAATCGCAAACCAATATACTGTTGGTTGACCAGCAGCATTAGCTCCATTAGCCGTAAATACCAAGTGACCATCAGCCATCTTCAAGCCTGCTCCACCATAATAGAGGTATGGAGAAGATGGATTATCCCAACCTTCAAGAGTCGTTGAAGATTCACCATTAAAGATAGACCCATGTTCAATGTATTGGTTATCTTTAAATGATGTCACCTCTTTTGTAGCAGAATCATAAGAAACACTTGAATTTGGAATTGGAATGTATTTATTGTTTCCAACATTTACAGATTCTTGGTGCTCTACATTTTCAAATTTCTTCTTAGGAGTAAAGATGATACGTCCTGAAGTTGAATCAATCGTATAAGAACCGATAACATCATCTTTACCGTCAAATGTGAACTCATCTGTTCCGATAGAGTGACCATTCCCAGCACCGGAAGCATTGACTGAAGTTGCGTCGATAATAGTTTCTTCACTAACTGTAAATTCACTACCATTCCATGTCGCTTTTTGAGCTACAATTTTAATTGGATTTTCAGCAGAGATAGTGACGTCAGCAGTACCAAAGTCAGCTGTTCCATTTTTAACAACAACTGCATTGTTTTCAATGCTCATTGATGAACCATCTGCATATGGATTCCAAGTTCCTCGAACAGTGTTACCATTTTTATCCTTGGCTTCTACTGTAAGGGCACGAGGTTTATCCCCACTATCTACATAAGAAGCACCTGTCCAGTGGTTAAGAGAGTTCAACGCTACAATCGCATTGTACTGTGTCAAATCAAACTTATTGCCATTACCATCATAGAATTCAACATCTACAGCCACCTTAACTGGTTTATTTTGGTCTGTTGAAGCACCGACTGTAAGTGTTACAGTTGGGTCTGAGCTAACGGCTGCAATTCCTTTACCGTCATTTGATGGAAGAGTAAGAATTTCATAACGGTAAATCACGCGCTTGATAGGATGCATATCTGTATTTTCACGCATGCTTGACTGATTCAAATTGTCATAGGTTACAACAAATTTGTCACCTTCCTTAATTTGAATAAATTCAGTTTCATTATTTGCCCAAGGACTAGTTGCTACAATATCTGAAGCTTCCAATTTATTGGAATCATACTGATGTACGTTGCTTGTATTCAAACGAGCTTGAGCATCACGAGTGAGATAAGCGCTGATGCCATTGATGGTATGAATGGCTCCACCTTCACGTTGGAAGGTCAAATCTTGAACAGTTTCTACATCTTTTAGATCTTGGAAACCATTATCATTCATGTACTTATCATAGGCCGCTTTAGCATCTTTGTACTGTGCCAAAGCCGTTTGATATTCAGCAAGTTTTGTTTGGTATGTAGCAAAATCTTTGCCGTATTGCTCTAAATCTACATTGTATTTGGCAAGCTCAACTTCATACTTAGCTTTTGCAGCATCTTCTTCTGCTTTAATAACAACAAGTTGATCATAGGCTGCTTTATCTTTATCGTATTGCGCTTTCTTAGCTTGGTATTCTTGTAAATCTTTATCGTATTGTGCTTTAGCTGTATTATAAACAGCCATTTCTGCATCATATTTCGCTTTAGCTTCCGCATTAGCTGCATCAGCTGCTGCTTTTTCGACTACTTTGGCATCGTAGGCTGCTTTAGCAGTCTTGTAGGCAGCTAAATCAGTTTGATATTTTTCGTAAGCCGTATTGTAAGCAGCAAGATCTTTCTCATATTGCTCTTGAGCAGCCTTATCAGTAATTTCCGCTTGTGTTTTCTCAGCTACTTTAGCATCATAGGCTGCTTTTTTCGTATTGTATTCAGCTAGAGCGGCATCATACAAAGCCTTATTTGTCTTATATTCAGACAAGGCTGCTTCGTAAGTGACCATTTCTGCATCATACTTGGCTTTAGCTTTTGCATTAGCTGCATCAGCTGCTGCTTTTTCGGCTACTTTAGCATCGTAGGCGGCTTTGGCAGTCTTGTAGGCAGCTAAATCGGTTTGATATTTTTCGTAAGCGGCATTATAAGTAGCTAGATCTTTCTCATACTGCTCTTGAGCTGCCTTGTTTTCGATTTCTGTACGAACTTTTTCAACTACTTTAGCATCATAAGCTTCCTTCTCAGCATCATATTTTGCCTTGTCTTTGCTGTACTGAGCCATAGCAGCTTCATAGTTCTTCTTAGCAGTTTCATAAACAGCCAACTGTACCTTGTAATCGGCTTCTGACTTAGCATTAGCTGCATCGGCAGCTGCTTTTTCGGCTACTTTAGAATCATAAGTTAATTTTTGAGTATTATACTCTTCCAATGCTGCATCATAGGCTTTTTTATCAGCTTGGTATTTAGCTAACCCTTTTTCATAAACAGCTTGATCAGTATCATACTGTGCTTTAGAAGCAGCGTTTGCTTTATCAGCTGCTGCTTTTTCGGCCACTTTAGCATCGTACTCAGCCTGAGCTTTATCATACTCAGCTACATCTTTTTTGTGGCTTTCTTTTGCTTTCTGATAATCAGAGACAACCGTATTAATCTCTTTTGATTGAGATTGATTGTCAGCAATGGCACCCTCTAGGGATGTATGTGTTTGAGGTGCAGTTTCTTCGACTTCTACCCCTTCTTTTACCGCAGAAGTTTTAGCATCCTCAAGACTATCAGTTGTAACAACACTTGTTGTTACAGTGGTATTTCCTTCTTCTTTGACAGAAACAACTTGCTTCTCTGAATGATCAACAGTCGTTGCCGGATCAGCAGCAGTATCTGTTAGTACAGAAGCACTGAGTGGTGTATCAGTAGCAGCTGAAGTTGAAACCTCATCTGCATGTACACCAGTTGCCCCCATCGCAAGAATGGTTGTACCCAAAAGAACAGAAGCAGCTCCAAAGCTATACTTTCTGATTGAAAAACGTTGTGAATCTTTTCTTCCCATATCACAAATTTCCTTCTATATTTTCTTAACACCTAAAGTCTATCACTTTTAAACTTTCTGTCAATGGAATTGTCTTAATATTTTTAAAAATTTATACTCACTTTCAATTTGTAAGTATTATTTAATTGATTCTTTAGTTTAAAAGGATAGCTACCTTAATTTTATATGTTACTTCTTCTGAAAATTAGAATTAAATTGCACAATATAAGCTTAATATTAAAGTTTTGTTAATAATTTTTGCAACTATTTTTGTTATAGCATCAAAAAGAGCCCCAAGGGGCTCAAATCTTTATATCATTGGGATATGTTCTGTTACTTGCTTCATTAATTTGATAACAATACCTAATGACAATCCAAGTTCATATATCAGAAATCATTGACTTAAGATTTTTTTGACCAAGTCCTTCAAATCTGGAACTACTTCTTCCATAAACCATGGATTTTTGGCTTGCCATATATTATTTCTAGGAGAGGGATGAACGAGAGGAAAAAACTCTGGGAGATAATCTTTATAATGCTTAACTGTATCCGTTAATTTTGCCGATGATTTTTGATGCAAATAGTAACGCTGTGCATAGTTACCTACTAAAATCGTTAATTGAATATCAGGAGCTAAAGCAAGAACTTTCTCATGCCACTTGTCTGCAAATCCTTTGCGAGGAGGTAAATCACCTGATTTACCATGACCTGGGAAATAAAAATCCATTGGCACAATAGCAAACATGCCAGATTCATAAAATTCTTCGCGTGAAACACCCATCCAATCCCTGAGATTATCACCGCTAGGATCATTCCAGTAAAGGCCGGACTCTTGGGCACGAATACCAGGAGCTTGTCCTACGATATTAATTCGTGCGGTTTTTGGAATGGTAAACAAGGGTTTTATACCTTGTTCCGTAAAAGCTTTATTTTGTTCATCGGACATGATTGCTTGCGTTAATTCTTCAAGTGTTTCCATATTTTCCTCCTCAAAAAAGAGACAAAACTGTCTCTCTTTTTTATTTGATTAACTCATAGATAGCTTCTGCATAAATGGCAGCTGCACGGTACAAGTCTTCGACCTCAGTAAATTCATTGGCTTGATGCATCGTGTTGACATAACCTGGGAACATAGCTCCATAGGCAACGCCACGTTTAAGAAGACGTCCAAAAGTTCCACCACCAATGATTTGTTCTTCACCTTTAAGTCCTGTGTGTTTCTCATAAACCGAAAGAAGTGTTTGAACCATAGGGTCACTCACAGGTACATAGTGAGGAATATGTCCGTGTTCTGAAAGGGTGACCTCCTTAGGACCTTCAAGTTTTTCAAGGCCGGCCTTAATACCATCTACATCAACACCTTGAGGGTAGCGGAAATTCAAAGCGATTGTATTATCTTCTGATTCCTTATTGAAATGAAACACCCCAGCATTCATGGTCAATTCACCCATCTTAGGATCTGTGTAAGCAAGACCCACTTTTTCACCAAAGAAATCTTTATGCAATGTTTCAGCAATGACGTTCAAATAAGCTTCAGCATTCCCTTGGAAATCAAATTGGCTGAGGAAGAGAGCTAGATAGGTTGCACCATTAATACCTTTTTGAGGCATCATACCGTGAACTGATTTCCCATGAATAGTTACATGGAAGGCCCCAGCTTCTTCAGTCACCTGACCAGTTACTCCCTGATCAGCCGCAAAATTAGCTAACTTAGCCTCAAGTTCTTGCAAAGTGATAGGTCCAGTAAAAACAGCACTTGCAGATTCAGGGACCATATTTTCACGTAAGCCACCATTGAAGCTTACAAGACTAAATGCACCATCGTTTTGACCTTCAAAATGAAGATAGGCAGTGATATTTCCTTTTTCTCCATTAATAATTGGAAATTCAGCATCAGGAGAAAAACCAAAATCAGGATCTTTCAATCCATTATGCGCAAAATAATAAGCCATATCATCCCAACCAGATTCTTCATCTGTACCAACGATGAAACGAACACGCTTAGATACTGGAAGATTCAGCTCTTTAATAATTTTCAAAGCATAATAACAAGCCATTGTTGGACCCTTATCATCTGATGAGCCACGAGCATAAAGTTTACCATCTTTGATTACAGGTTCATAAGGGGCTGTATCCCAACCACTCCCAGCTGGAACCACATCCAAGTGTGCAAAGATACCCAAAACTTCATCGCCATGACCAAATTCAAAGTCACCAGCATAATTATCAATATTACGCGTCTTATAGCCGTCACGTTTAGCTAAAGCAAGAAAATGTTCCAAAGCTTTTACTGGCCCAGGGCCAAATGGGTGCTGTTCATCAACCTTACTGTCATCACGTTCTGAATTAATGCGTAACAAACCAAAAAGGTCCTCCATTAAATCATCTTTACGTTTATCAACTTCGGCACGAAAATCTATTGTCATAATTTACTCCTTACTGTCTCTAATTAGCACTATTTTACCATTTTTAGAAAGAGTTTTCATCCCCAGAGAATAGATCACATTAAAAAAGTAAACTATTATCTAACATCACAAGTCCCTACCAATTTCGAAAACGTTATAGTCTAACCTTGCGATAATATCATTTCAAGAATTTCCAAAAACTTTAGAATATTCTCTTAATTAATGCTATAATAGGACTATCAAAACTAAGGAGATGCATTATGCCATTTGTAAAAATTGATCTCTTTGAAGGTCGTACTCAAGAACAAAAAGTCGAGCTTGCTCGTGAAGTTACCGAAGTTGTATCACGTATCGCAAAAGCTCCTAAAGAAGCTATTCACGTTTTCATTAACGATATGCCTGAAGGAACTTACTACCCACACGGTGAAATGAAAAAGAAAAATTAATCATCATTAGCAGTCACTTCTGTGGCTGCTTTTATTCTTAAAAACTGGAGAGGAACTCCAGCTTTATTATCATAGGGCTATTTTAGGATAGTTTCCATCTCTGTATATCTCGGTTTCATACCTAAACGATCATAAAAACGTAGAGCCCCATCATTATCATTCCATACGTGAAGTGTTACGTTATAACACCCTAGCTCCTTAGCATATTCCAAAGCGAATTGATAAAGTTTTTCACCTAATTTTTTTCCTCGAGCTTCCTTATCCACACAAAGATCGTCAATAAAAAGCGTCTTATGAGGCTTCTTGGGCCCATCATTTTCAGAAATATCTTGAATTATCAAAAAAATATGTCCCAGGATACAACCATTCTCATCTTCGTAAACAAAAATAGGCTTAGTTGAATCATTAATGACTGCTTCTAACTCTGCATTAGTAAATTTACTACCTTCTGACTTAAAAATATCAGGACGCACTTGATGATGAACAATAAGAATCTGCTTCAAGAGTTCCTGTACTCTCGGAATGTCCTCAGTTTTTGCTAAACGAATCATAATTACCTCCATAAAAAAAGATGGGACAAGCCCATCTTAATTCTTATTTACCAAGTTTTGCTTTAGCAGCTTCTGCAAGAGCTGTGAAAGCTGCTGCATCGTTAACTGCCAAATCAGCAAGCATTTTACGGTTAACTTCGATTTCAGCCAATTTCAAACCATGCATCAATTGTGAGTATGAAAGTCCGTTCAAACGAGCTGCCGCATTGATACGAGTGATCCAAAGTTTACGAAAATCACGTTTCTTTTGACGACGGTCACGGTATGCATAGTAGTAAGAGTTCATTACTTGTTCTTTTGCAGTACGGAACAAGATGTGTTTTGCACCATAGTAACCTTTAGCAAGTTTCAATACACGTTTACGACGTTTGCGTGATACAACGCCACCTTTAACACGAGCCATTTATATATTCCTCCGAATTAGTTCTAGTTTAGTTAAATTGTAATGCTTGTAGCGAATTAACGCATTTGAGAAAGCATTGATTTGATACGTTTAAAGTCACCTGAATGTACCAATGATGCTTTACGAAGGTGACGACGTTGTTTTTTAGTTTTACCGTGGAAACGGTGAGATGTGAAAGCACGGAAGCGTTTCAATCCACCTGAACCTGTACGTTTGAAACGTTTAGCTGATGCGCGGTGTGTTTTTTGTTTTGGCATTTTAAAATTCTCCTCTTAAAATAGTGTTAATTTGACAATTATTTTTTGTCAGGAATTGGTGCAAGTTGCATGAACATTTGTCGTCCATCCATCTTAGCTCTTTGCTCAATAATCGAAATATCTTGCGTTTTTTCAGCAAATTCCGCCAAGACCTTAGCTCCGATTTCTTTGTGAGTAATCATACGTCCTTTGAAACGGATAGAAACTTTAACCTTATTTCCTTTTTCAAGGAATTTACGACCATTACGAAGTTTTGTTTCGAAGTCCCCTTTATCAATAACTGGGCTCAAACGAACTTCCTTAACGGTAACAACGCTTTGTTTCTTACGTTGTTCTTTTTGTTTCTTTTGATACTCAAATTTGAACTTACCGTAGTCCATAATCTTCGCAACAGGTGGCGTAGCTTGTGGTTGGATAAGAACCAAGTCAACATTTGCATCATCTGCAACAGCTTGCGCTTCTGACAATGGTTTAATTCCCAATTGTTCACCATCAAGACCAACAAGACGAACTTCACGGACGCGAATTTCATCATTAATGAATAGATCTTTCTTAGCTATGATCTTCACCTCTTTATTTTTTTAGAGAAAAACAAAGCGGACTTGATAAACAAGCCCGCACACATTATATCCCATAATTGGATTTGACATGTTGGGCCAGACAACCTAGGTCGCAAGGCGAGAAGTTCTCACTTCTGCTTTTCTCATTGTTACTAGTATAACAATTGATTTATCCCTTGTCAATAATTTTCTTCGCTTTTTCTTGAATAAATTCCACAACGCCATCAATTGACACTCCTGTGGTATCAAAAGTAATAGCATCTTCAGCCGGTTTCAAAGGTGAAACCTTACGGTGGCTATCTTTATAGTCACGTTCAGCAATTTCTTTCTTAAGTGTCTCAAGATCAGCCGGAATACCTTTTTCGATATTTTCCTTATAACGACGTTCTGCACGTTCATCGACAGAAGCAATCAAGAAAATCTTAAGTTCAGCATCTGGTAGGACAACTGTACCAATATCTCGGCCATCCATGATAATGGCCCCTTCCTCAGCAATGCGTTGTTGCTGAGAAACAAGCTCTTTACGCACTTCAGGAATGGCGGCAACCCAAGAAACATTGTTAGTCACTTGGTTATCACGAATAGGATGAGTAACATCAACATCGCCAACATAAACTTGCTGGCTACCATCTGCTGCTTTCCCAAATGAAACGGGATGTTGAGAGAGTTGCTCTAAAATTTCTGGCACATTATCTTCAGTCAAACCATTTTGCAACGCTAGATAGGTTGCAGAACGGTACATAGCTCCTGTGTCGAGATAAGTATAGCCAAGATTTTTTGCAATAATCTTGGCTACAGTACTTTTTCCACTAGACGCAGGACCATCAATTGCAATTCTAATATCTTTCATGATGTTCCTTTGCTATTAAATTATTGAACGTTAACGACATCTCCTGGGTTAGCATACCAGTAACCACTTGTCATGTGATCTGGGTTAAGGCGTTCCAACTCACTTACAGAAATACCTGCACGTGCTGCAATAGAACCAGCACCTTCTCCAGATTGGACAACGATAGAAGATCCATCAGCTGCTGCTGCAGAACTTGATGCCGTTGTTTCAGTTGCATCAGCATCTTCTTCTTTTGAAGCATGTTTTGAAGAGCTTGACGATTTAGTTGCTGAGGATTTCTCTTTTGAAGATTTTTCTTTAGTAGATTTCTCAGTTTCTTCGTCCTTGCTTGAAGCCTTTTCACTTGATGATGATTTGACTACTTTGCTTGTTGATGAAGAATAGAAACCAGAAGATTCCTTAGACTCAGCTGTTTTGTTTCCTCCAACATTTGATGTGTAGAAAACAAAGAACAAAATACAAACAACAATGATGAAGAAAAGTCCTAACAGAACTGTCAAGAATGACGAATTGATGAAGCCACCCTTGTCACGCTTTTCATCTGACGAATCATTGTCATCATCTTCTTCATAGTCATCGTAGTCTTCATACTCATCTTCATCATCTAGAAAATCAGCATCAACAACATCTTCCAATTCTTCGTCAGAAACTTTTTCTTCCCATGGTTTTTTACTCATGTTATTCTCCTTGTAAAAACAATAAATCTATTTTAAAATAATACTATGAAAGTATCATTAATTCCAGAAAAATGTATCGCCTGTGGTTTATGCCAAACCTACTCTCCTGTCTTTGATTATGACGACGAAGGTATAGTTAGGTTTAGAGATAGCGACCAACTTAGCCTAATCATTGAAGATAGCCCCGAGACCTTGACAGCTGTCAAGTCTTGTCCGACTAAAGCCCTTTCTTGCGAAGTTTAAGCTTGAGGGCTTTTTTTGATTCCTCATAGAAGGCAAAATAATCAAAGTTGGTCATATGATCCATCAGCTCTACTTCACCCTTAAAATCGGGATGAAGGGCAAGAGCATCTAAGAAATACTTCTTAGGCCACTTTCTCATGTAAAACTGACGTTTCTTTCCATTCTTGAAAATAAAACTTAGGCCTGTCTTAACCACTTCGATTTTTTCAATATCACTAATCTTAACCTTACGTGGCTTAAAGATATTGAAAGAAACAATACCAAGATTTCCTTTATCATCGATAATGAAGTAACGATGAAATCCTAAGCCAAACAGGGCAACAAAAATAGTGAATAGCATCAGAATATGATAAGGCACCGAGTACAACTCGAAGAGAAGGGCCGCAGCAATAAAGATAGGTGTAATAGCTAATGACCAATAAATGATTAGCCAAGACAATTCCGGTTGCCAATGGTAACGATACTTGCCGAAAATTTTTATCATCTCAGCACCTCCATTACTTTTAATTCTACCATAAAATTAGTATTTAGCAAGCTCAATTAAGGTTTACTGACAATTCCAAGAATAACATCTACGGCTTTTTCCATTGTCTGCAAGGAAACGTACTCATAACGGCCATGCATATTTTCACCACCTGCAAAGAGATTTGGTGTCGGAATGCCCATGAATGAAATTTTTGAACCATCAGTTCCACCACGAATTGGTTCAATAACTGGTGTAATGTCAAGCTCTTCCATAACTTCCTTGGCCAACTCGACAGGTGTCATGTCTTTTTCAATCACTTGACGCATATTATAGTATTGATCTTTGAGTAGCAACTCAACACGCTTTTGACCATATGCCTGATTCATCTTATCGGCAATTTCTTGGAAGCTTGTTTTACGATTTTCAAAGGACTTGGTTTCAAAATCACGAATAATATAAGAAGATTTCGCTTCTTCAACAGTACCAGTCATGGTTTGAAGATGGTTAAAACCTTGATAGCCATCAGTCAACTCAGGACGGTCCTCTACTGGCAACTGATTATGAAAATCAATCGCTAACTGCAAAGCATTGACCATCTGACCTTTTGCTGTCCCAGGATGAACATTACGACCATGGAAAATCAGCTCTGCTCCTGCTGCCGAAAATGTCTCGTATTGCAATTCACCCAAGGGACCACCATCAACAGTATAGGCAAAATCAACATCAAAATCAGCAACATCAAATTTGTCTGCACCAATTCCGATTTCTTCATCAGGGCCAAAGCCTACACGAATCTCACAATGTTTGATTTCAGTATGAACATTCAAATAAGCCAAAGCTGTCATGATTTCAGCAATACCGGACTTATCATCAGCTCCTAACAGGGTTGTACCATCTGTCGTAATAAGTGTCTGACCGACATAATTCTTGAGATTTGGAAAATCAGCTGGATCTAGGTTATAACCTGAAGTCCCAAGAGAAATGATACCACCATCATAGGAATCAATGACCTGTGGTGACACTCCTTCTGCATTAAAATCGGCAGTATCCATATGTGAGATGAAACCAATCTTACGTGTTAGTTGAGCATCGTTAGCTGGGAGGGTTGCTACTAGGTAGCCATTACTTTCCAAATAATGGATGTTACTTAAACCTAGTTCTTCTAATTCTGGTTTTAAAACCTTCAAGGCAAAATCCACCTGGCTTTGTGTTGTTGGCGTTCTTGTCGCATTTTCATCACTACGCGTATTGATTTTGACGTAACGTAAAAAACGCTCTAAGAGTAAATCGTAGGCCATAAGCACTCCTTTTGTTGTATTTAGTATTTACCTCAATTATAGCATAAAAACCCATCATAATGATGGGTTAACATATAACTTAAACTTTAGATTCTTTTTCGAAGTAAGACTTAATCCCTGCCACAATTGCGTTAGCTAAAGTCTCCTGATAAGCAGAGGTATTCAAACGGGCTGCTTCTTGAGGATTTGACAAGAAACCTAATTCAAGAAGGACTGCTGGAGCTGTCGTCTCACGCAAGACCGCAAAGGTTTGACGCTTCACGCCCTGATTCTGTGCTCCAGTCGCATTAATCAGGCTAGACTGGATGGCATTGGCTAAGGTATCACTCATGCTCAAACGAGTCGGATTAGCATGATAAGCCGCATTAATACGTGAAGGATATTCCGCATAAGGTTGGTAATAATAAGTCTCGATACCTTGCACATCAGAGCTTCCTGCAGCATTGATGTGGATACTTACAAAGATATCTGACTCAGAGGCATTGGCTGCACGTGAACGGTCAGTCAAGTCCACGAAGCTATCGTTAGTGCGTGTGGTCACAACTTGATAGCCTTCTGCTTCTAGTTTAGCTTTCACCCGACTTTGGATAGCCAAGGTCAAACTCTTTTCAGAAATGCCAAAATAAGAAGCCCCTGGATCATAGCCACCATGGCCCGCATCTAGATAAACAATCTTATTAAAGACATCATAGTTTCCTCGAGAGGCTGAGCCGATTTTCTTAGGAGCTACCACGTCAACAGAAGTTGCACCAAAACCAACATTCTTACCCGATGCATCTGTCAAATATCCGTGAACGATGTACTTGCCTGAATTCCACTTGTGTTGGCTGGCAGAAACCGTCACCTTATAGGAACCATCCTCCTGTTTTGTAGCATTATGCCAAACAAGATCGTCTTGACCATTTTGGTCAGACCATACAGGGATAACGACACCTGTAATCCCACCTGGATTGGTGAGATTGGTGATAACAACATCAAAAGTGCCTCGATTTTTGTCGTTGTTGGCAATCGTTAAGGTTCCTTGAGTCTTGGTAATATCAAGGGTCACTTGTTTGCCACCAAGGCCAATGAATTTACCATCATTATCAACCAAGTAGACATGAGAGTTATAGAGACCGCTATCACCTTTATGGTTGCTTGAACGAACGGTTACCTTATAGTCTCCATTAGCTTGTTTAGCTGCCTTGTACCAGATGATATCATCTTGACCATTCTTTTCTGACCAGGTTGGAACTAGAACTTCTTTGAAGCCGTATGGTGCAACCAAATTTGAAATGACAAGATCATAGCTACCAGTAGCATTGTTCAAACCTGTAATGGCAAGCTCTGCTTTTGGATTATTTTGAATTTCTATCGGATTGTCACTGATGTTAATCGCAGTATTACTTTCTTCATCCCACTCGTAGAGCTTATATGCTTCAATCAAACGAATAAGCTTGCCTGCATACCCTGGATCTGTCGCATATCCAGCATTTTTTAGTTCCTGGGCAGCAGTCCTATAATCTGTTGCATTGATAACTTTTCTATAATTGTTTTTTCGCCACTCTGTACTGGTGAAAAATTTTGCATGATCTACAACACTGTCATTCCACGATGAATATTTTCTAAAGGCAGCGTTAATGGTAATATAACGACCGTTAAGATATTCCTGAGTTGGTACCACTACCGTATCACCACCCCAATCATCCGAATCCTTAATGCCAAAGAGATTATGATTAGGTGCTTGAGCAAGGCTTGAGTTGCCCCAACCACTTTCTAGGATTGCCTGGGCTGCCGTAATTGATGGGAGCACTCCTTCCTTGGCTCCATCCATAGCTCCCTGTTTAATAGCATTAAGAAAATGACTTTGGCTCTCACTGGTACTGTCAACACTATCTGGCCCTTGATAAGCACTCCTAGTCACGGAATTATTGGTCAAATTAGAAGCTACTATATAATCTGCTTTATCTTGAAATACTGTCTCCGTTGAGTTTTGGTCAACAGTGTTAAATGAAGCCTCAGCTGTCACTGTCGTATACGAATTTTCAAAAGTAACTTCTGAGGTTTGCTTTTCTCCTTTCGGTACAGTCTCAGAATTTGAAACAGTCGTTGAACTCGTCGTTTGCTCCTTTGATATTGGCTTAGTAGCATTAGCATTTGAAGGATTTTCCATTACTTCATCAGCTCCTGCTGTCACACCACATGTCCCTAAGAATAACATGGTTAACATAACGCCACATAATCCATAGGTTTTATTCTTCTTAAATCCTAAGACATTTTTTTCTTGCATATTCTTTTCCTTTTCTACTGATATATTTCCGTTAATTCACTTCAATTCTATTTAAGTTAAGTCTTAAATTAGCTGACGATAGCTCCCAGTATCAAAATGAATTACCAGTTATATATTCGCAAAAAAGCTAGAAACTTAACAAAAGTTCCTAGCTTTTTCAGTCATTAAAGAATATTAGTCAACATCAACAAAACCAAAATGTGACAGAGGGTACAATCGGAAAGAAATAACACCTTTAATTTGGTCTTTTTTAATAAGTCCGAACTTACGACTATCTTTTGTATTTCGACGATTATCGTTTAATACTAGGTATTGTCCCTTTTCAATCTTCGTTTGCTTGTTATCGGTCAACGTTGCAATTGAAAAATCATCTGTGAAAAAATTCCCAGGCGAAACAGTAGCCAAATAAGCTGATTTATCGTGGCTAATATAATTTTCTTCAATTGGCTTATCATTGACATAAAGAAAATCATCCATAGCTGTTACGCTCTTTCCTTCACCGGCAATAACACGTCCAATGTATTCCTTGCCATTAACGGTATAAAGGATAAAATCTTTTTTCTTCGGTTCAACGTTTTTATTGAAGGTAACATAATCACCTGCATGGATATAATTATTTGCCTGATTTTCAGTCACACGATGCGTTGAAAAAACAAAAGACCTCAGTAACAAGATCACTACGATGGCAAGAACTGCTATAATAATATTTCGAATTAAATCTCTCTTAACCATATCTACTCCTTATGGGTTCTAATAAAATCATAACATAAATAGACAAATAAAAAAAGAGGAAGTGAACAGACTTAACTATCACATCCTCTATTGAGTTTATGCTTTCAAGAGTTTCAAAGACTAATTGTCATCAAGAAATGTTTGCATATTAACATCATCTGGAACCAAGGAAAGATATTTTTCCGCCGTAACACGCGCTTGATCTCTGTAGCCAAATTCGCGCAAGATATAAGCGTAATCCTGTAAAAATTCAGGGTTATCAGACAAATCAGTAGATAGGTCTTGATAAATTTGAAAGGCTTTCTCTTCATCATCAAGTGCTTGATAAGCCTTGGCAATGTTCCAACGGGCCAAGACAGAATCAAATTCGTAATCGGCTAAAGCCACGAGATCATCGTAACGTTCTTCTTCCAAATAGAGAGTACTTAAACGTAAAACAATCTCGTCCTGATCCTCAGCTAGCGGCAAGGCTTGCTTCAAATAGGATTCAGCAGACTGAGTATCGTGCAATTCGTAGGATAACTGTGACGCTAACAAAAGTAATTGCACATTAAAGGTATTTTTAGAAATTCCTTGTTGTGCTATCCGTAAAGCTTCTTCGGTTTTATGTTCAGCATGTAACGATAAGGCGTAAATATACTCATACCCCTCAAAGTCTGCAGACATGGTTTCAATCTGTTTGAAGTAAAAATTAGCTTTTTGATACTCTTCCTGATCGTAAAGTAGTGTCGCTAATTCAAAGGCAATAGTATCATCGTATTCAATTTCAATAGCTTTTTCCAAAAATTCTCGAGCAGCTTCAAACTTACCAAGACTAGCATAAGCTTTACCAATACGTTCATAAGTAGAAACCCCCGTAGCTTCAAGAAGCTCACGGTTATCAAGTTTAGCATAATAATGAATAGCCTGCTCAAAGTTTCCAAGTTCAAACTCCATTTCAGCCAAACCGAAAATGATAATGGAGTCATCTGATAGTTGACTCGCCTCTAGCAACTTGTCACGGGCTACATCTGTTAACCCCTCCATTTGGTATAGATCTGCCTTCACAACTAAAGCAGACAAATAATCCTCGGAGTCCTCAGGAATAGCATCTAAAAAGAGAAAAGCCTTCTCAATATCACCATCTTCAGCAGCAATTTGAGCTAGATTAACATTGACCTCTGGAAAATCAAAACGAACTTTTTCATAAATTTCTTGAGCCTGTGGTAAAAAACCGATAGATTCAAGGTACTCAGCTAACTCTACGAGAACTTCAGCTGGATCTTCTTGCAGAGCTTTCTTAAAATATTTATCCGCATGATCTAAATCTTGGTTACCAATAGAGGCAACCATTTTCTCACTATTTAACATCTTCTTTTTGTCCTTCAATTTCTTTGTCATCATGGTAAAGATTACTTACTGACCGGTACCAATCAAAAATCTCTTTAACAACAACCTTGACGGAAGCATAGATTGGGATTCCTAATAATACGCCCCAGACGCCGTAAAGAGAACCTGCCGTCAGAAGAATAAACATAATAGTAATAGGGTGAATACTGAGTTTGTTACCCAAAACAAGTGGAGAAACAAAACGTCCTTCAATGGTTTGCTCAATGACAAAAATAATGAGAACCTTGATTAACATTGCGGGACCTTGTACCAACCCCATAATAACAACTGGTACCATGGCAAGAAAACTTCCAAGGTAGGGAACCATATTTAAGAAACCTGCCATAATACCAAAAGTCACCCCATATCGAAGACCCACAATTTTAAACATGATACAAAACATAATGGCCACGACGATAGCAACTGTAACTTGGCCTTGAACATAACCTTCTAACTGATTATTGATATCTGACAGCATTCGAACAGTCGTTTCACGAAAACGAGTGGGTAACACTGACACAAAGCCCTGCTTCATCTTTTGACTATCCCTTAGGAGATAAAAAAGAATGAAAGGAGCCAAAATAATAGCAACCGTAACCCTAGCCACAGTACTAGCAAAGGTTCCTACCCAAGTCAAAGCTGATGAAGAGAAATTTTCAGCATAGTTAACCATTCTCGCTGAGAAATCACTGAGCATAGCTTCTAAATCTCCACGGTAATTGGAAAGAAAAGGGAGATTTAGCCAGCGTTCAGCTTCACTATTAGCTCGGGCAATATAAGACGGTGTATTTCTAATCAAAATCAAAATCTGATTTTGCAAACTAGGAATAGCTGTTGAGATTCCCAAAACTAAGAGTAAGGCGAGAATAGCATAGATGACCAAGATAGAAATCGTTCTACTTAAACCAGTTTTTTCTACTAAGAGAACCAAAGGCTTTATCAAATAGTAAAGGAGCGTAGAAATAACCAGAGGCAACATGATGATTGTCAAAAAATCAATGACTGGTGAGAAAATAGGACTAATTTTGGTAAAAATCAAAACCGTCAAACCAATCAACAGTAATATTAAAAAGGCCACTACAGCCTGATTATTCAAAACCCATTTAAAAAACCAAGTTTCTGAAAAATTTTCTGTCTTTTTTCGCTTCATAGTTTCTCCCTATTTATCATAAAAGGTCACAGTCTTGTCTACCAAGTTCTGGTTGGAATCATAAACAAACTTAGCAGAGAAGAAAGGTTTGTCTTCAAGAATCCACTTAAAGATCTCATAGTCACCTTCCCAAGTTGGCTTAGACAAAACCTTATCATAAGGTACCCATTCAAGCGTTCCTTCACGAGACTCCTCATCTGAGATGAGTTCTCCTTCAAAACCAGTCACCTTAAAGACATAGGTGTACCAATCATGACCAGGGGTAAATTCTGGGAAGGTAATCATACCTTTAAAATCCATCTCTGTCACTGTAAAATGTGTTTCCTCGAGAATTTCACGACGAGCACATTCATCTGGTGTCTCTCCAGCTTCTAGTTTTCCCCCAACAGAAATCCACTTTCCTTCATGAACATCATTAGGCTTTTTATTACGATGTAGGAGCAAAAGCTCTTTTCCATTATCAATATAACAAATGGTAGCTAACTTTGTCATAATGCATCTCTTTTCCAATGTTTTTTAAATATTATACCAAATCTGAGATTGGATTTGGTCTTTGAGCCATGATTTTGAGATAAAGCAAAAATTTAGGTGTCATGAAGCATTCTGGATCGAAAAAAGAGAACCAGAACGGTTCTCCTTTAATTGCATTAATATTTCAAATAACGGCGCATTGCCATACGAGACCCAACTGAACCGATAATAATACCGACTGCAAAGAGGGTTCCGATAACAGCGTAGACAAACCATTCTGGATCATACATAGAGACACCACCCTTAACAAAATCAGGATTTAAGGTTGAATAAACCATGTGGTACAAAAGATAGATGAGGCCAGAAGGAATGATGGCGCCTAATGCACCAATCCAAGCACCTTCCATCAAGTAAGGACGGCGAATATAGGAATTCTTAGCACCGACCAAACGCATGATGTGAATTTCAGTCGCACGTGACATGATGGTGATACGAATGGTATTAGAAATCAAGAGTACAGCCACAACAGTTAAGAGAGCTGTCGCAATAATTCCCCACAATTGAACACGTTTCATGGTAGACATCAGAATTTCACTATCTGAGCCACCAAAGTTAGAATTATCAACCCCCTGAATAGCCTTAGCTTCCTTAGCAACACGACTCACATCATCTGGTGTTTTAGTTTGAATAATGTACACATCTGATAGAGGGTTTCCATCTCCAGTAGCTGTTTCGAAACTTGACCCCATTGTTTTGATGAGTTCTTTCTTTTGTTCTTCTTTACTAGAGAAAGTAACCTTATCGACACCCTTTATCTTGGTCAATGCATCATAAACTTTATGGTAGTCTTTATTGGCAACAATTTGACCAGATATCTCTTTAACAGTTTTTGAAGCATCCGTCGAATCAGGCTGCAAGTACACATTGACCTGAATATTTTTTTCAATATCAGAAGCCAATTTTTGAGTGTTAAGAATAACAGAACCAAAAACACCTAAAAGTGACAGCACAATCATTACTGAGAATACCGCCGTAAGAGTAGACAATAGATTACGTTTGAGGTTCTTAATAGATTCTCCTAAATGGCGGAAAAAGCGTCTAATCATGGTAACCGTACTCTCCTTCCTCTTCATCACGAACAATACGTCCCTCTTCAATCGCTATGACACGATGACGAAGGTTATTAACGATAGTTGAGTTATGGGTTGCCATTAAAATGGTCGTTCCCTGCAGATTAATACGTTCAAGAACTTGCATAATTTCCCAAGAAATCTCAGGGTCCAAGTTCCCTGTTGGTTCGTCCGCAATCAAAACTTTTGGATTATTTACGATAGCACGCGCAATAGCGACACGTTGTTGCTCACCACCAGATAATTGGTTAGGGAAAGAACGCATCTTGTGCTTAAGTCCAACCAATTCGAGAACCTCTGCGACACGTTTTTTTATGTGACGAGGGCGCTCACCGATGACCTCCATCGCATAAGCAACATTTTCAAAAGCTGTTTTCTTTGGAAGAAGTTTATAATCCTGGAAAACAACCCCGATAGAACGTCGCAAGAGTGGAACATCTTTTTTACGAAGATGGGTTAAATCAAACTCCCCTACCTTCATAGAACCACTCGTTAATTTTTCTTCTTGGTAAAACAAGCGAATTAAACTTGATTTACCGGCACCAGAAGGTCCAACTAAGTAAACAAATTCCCCTGAATTAACAGACAAATCAATGTGTCTTAGGGCAGTTGTCGACTTATCATACTTCTTAGTAACATCTTTTAATTCAATAAGAGCCATAATGTCAGTATTCAACTACTAAAATAGCTGAATGTCTTCCTTTCATTGAGATAAAGTATCTAAATACTTAAAAACAGTATATCATTACTATTCTTCCATACGCCACTTGAGGTAGGCATCAATGAAGCCTTCAATATCTCCATCCATTACCTTATCAACCTGGGCAACTTCATAGCCTGTACGATGATCCTTAACCATAGTGTATGGGGTGAAAACGTATGAGCGAATTTGGCTTCCCCAAGTGATTTCTTTCTTATCACCTTTCAAAGCATTCACTTCTTCTGCTTTCTTTTCTTGCTCCATTTGATAGAGTTTCGCTTGAAGCATCTTCATCGCACGGTCACGGTTTCCGTATTGTGTACGGTCAACCGTTGAAGCTACAACAATACCTGTTGGAATGTGAGTCAAACGCACACCGGTAGAAACCTTGTTGACGTTCTGACCACCTGCACCACCTGAACGGAAAGTGTCCATCTTGATATCATCATCACGAATATCAACTTCAATGGTATCATCCAATTCAGGCATGACTTCCACAGAAGTAAATGAGGTGTGACGACGTTTGGCAGAGTCAAAAGGCGAAATACGAACCAAACGGTGGACACCCATTTCTGACTTGAGGAATCCGTAAGCATTAGGACCTTCAAAAGCAAGGGTTACAGATTTAATACCAGCTTCATCACCCGCCTGATAATCCAAAGTTTCAACCTTGAAACCTTTGGCATTTCCATAACGTTGGTACATACGGAGCAACATATCAGCCCAGTCTTGAGCCTCTGTTCCACCAGAACCTGGGTGAATTTCCAGAATGGCATTGTTATGGTCATATGGTTCAGACAAGAGTAAGGTCATCTCGTAACTTGTCATAATCTTATCAAGTTTTTCGAGCGTCTCTTCGAGTTCCTCCTGAACACTGCTATCTTCTTCCAACATCTCCAAATATAGTTCTGTCTCGTCAGAGAGTTCTTGCATATTGTTGAAAGTTTCGTATTTCATTTTGAGCTCGTTCAACTCTTGAGAAGTTTTTTGAGCTGCAATATTATCATTCCAAAAATCAGGCTCAGTCATTCGGTTTTCAAGGAGCGCAATGTCCTCTTCCAAACGATCTAAGTCAAAGAGACCTCCCGAAGCTCACGAGCTTCTCTTGATTTTCAGAGATTTTTTGGCGAATTTCTGCCACTTCCATGGATAGGTTTCCTCCATTTTATAGTATTATGCTTAATTCTAGCATAAATCGCCTAAATTTGCCATTTTGCACATACAAGCTCCCACTCAGCTTGGGATTCTTTATCTTTGGGTGAAAGTCCTCTCATATAGTCTAACATAGCTTGATCTGGCTTCTTAACTATCTCACCGAGAGCCCAAATAGCCGTTGCCGTATGGATGGGATTATTATTCTTATCAATAATCTCCATCAGTTTGACAATGGCGTTGCGATCATGTAAGTTGGCCAAAGCAATAATGGCATTTCGCTGAAGAATATTCTTACCACGCCAAGAACCGGCGATCATGCCAAACCTCTCTTTAAAAGACTTATTAGTCAGCTCTAGAAATGGGAGCAATTCAGGCATGGCAAGCTCAGGGTCAATATCTGAAGCTAAAGGATTGTCAATACCTCTGTTATATGGACAGGAAATCTGACAAATATCACAACCATAGATAACAGTCTTGATCTTCTTTCGAAACTCCATATCCATCATGCCCTTATCTTGGGTTTGGAAGGAGAGGCAACGACGAGCATTCATAGTCCCATCACCAATGAGACAAGATGTCGGACAGGCATCCAGACAACGACGGCAATCCCCGCAACCATAGTCTACCTCATGATCAGGTTCAATCTCTAGATTCGTGATAAGCTCCCCGAGATACATGTAGGACCCGTATTCTTTCGAGATAACCAGTCCATTCTTACCAATAAAACCAATTCCTGCTCGCTTGGCTACTGCAGTATCGACCAAGGCTCCAGTGTCCACCATACCTTTATATTCGAAGTTTTCTGTCAGTTTTTCAATGCCTTCTGCCAGGCGTTTTAGTTTATCCTGCAAAACATAGTGATAATCGAGACCCCATGAATTTGGAGTGATTTTGCCACGCTTATACTCTGTTTTTTGGGGTTGTTGTGGCAACTTATGCGGATAGGCAACTGCAATGGAAATGATGGTTTTAGCTGATTCCAAGCTCAATTTGGGGTAAATACGCTCTTCAATATTTTTATGCTCAAATCCTGTCGTTCGCCCTTCTTCAACGCCAAGTCGAAGGGACTTTTCCAGATAGGCGAAATCATCGGCTGTTGTAAAACCAATTTTTGAAATGCCAATCTCCTTGGCCATCTTTTGTATTTCTAACTTGATATCCATATTCTTATCATAATGAAAATGTAGCCCTAGGGCAAGCATTTTTCATCATCTTCGTTTAAAGACAAGGCACAACCTTTTTGTTACAATGTTTCTATGACAAGACTTGCAGTAATGAGTGATTTACATATTGATTTGAATCACTTTGAGACATATGAAATTGATACTCTTATAAAATGTCTAAAAGATCAAAAAATCAGCCACCTTCATATTGCTGGTGACATTTCTAATCATTATTTTAGCGACACTAAACCATTTCTACAAAAGCTTTCCAAGGAGGTCAAGGTCACTTATAATTTAGGCAATCATGATATGCTTGATTTGGAGGATGACCTTATTGATAAGCTTGATTTCCAGCTGATTGATTTAGGTAATAAGACATTATTGGCTTTTCATGGCTGGTATGATTATTCCTATTCAGATGAAAAGTTGGATAAAATTCTCAGGCGTAAGAGACAGCTTTGGTTCGACAGACGTCTCAGACGATTGGGGACTGATTCAGAAATCTGTCAAACTAGTCTCAAGAAGCTAGATAATGTTTTAAGCGAATTAGATACGAGCAAACTCATTGTTGCTATGCATTTTGTTCCTCACAGCCGTTTTACCATGACGCACGAACGTTTTAAACCTTTTAATGCTTATTTGGGATCAGAAGAGTTCCATCAGATTTTCGTCAAACACGACGTTAAAGATGTTGTTTTTGGTCATGCCCACAGGAGTTATGGGACGGTAAAGAGTGACGGTGTAACCTATCACTCTCGCCCCCTTGGCTACCGTCGAGAATGGGATTTAACCATTAACTTTGTTTCCAATCACCCTGAACTCAATCCAACTGGAACATGGAACCTCTCCAAACGTTACAACCTGGTCAAGAAACTCCCAGAGTTTTTAGAGTATGAAAAAAAGGAACTAGCAAATGAGTTCCTTTCATCCATGACATTATTCAATGTATAGAACGGCTCTATGGGAGTCGTTTTTTATTCGGTGAAGAATCCCTGCTTTTGAAGGTCCTTCAAGGTATTTGCACGATTAGCGACAGATTTATCCATAGTCTTTGCAATCTGAGTCGTAAATTTATCAACTCTGTGATTAAGATCGCGAAGGTCATAATACTCATGGACGTCAGCATCGTAGTCTTTAAGTTCTTCCAAGGGATTTTCCAAATCCTGATAGTAATTTTCCATATGGATGACGTGACGTGGCAAACGAGGTTTCAGCTGTGGTTCCTGATTTGGCCAACCAACTGCTAAGCCCACTGCGGGATAAACATACTTAGGCAGTTTAAGAAGCTCTGAAAGTTTAGCATTATCATTTAAGATACTACCCAAGTAAACAGCTCCCATACCCAAACTCTCAGCAGCTACAACCATGTTTTGAGTAGCAATCATAGCATCTGAAAAAGCTGAAATAAAGCGTTCGGGGCTACCTTGCACCAAGGCCTCAGCGCCCTTTGCTTCCGCAATCAAGGTATTACGTCTTTGATCCACAACAACTACAAAAAGATGCCCAGCCTTTGGAATATAGGGTTGGTTGGCAATCTCTGCAATTTGTTCCTTCAACTTTTCATCAGTGATGCTTATAATTGAATAAGACTGTCTAAAATTACTCGTTGATGTATGTCTGGCAACATCAACCAAGAGGTTGACTTCTTCCTGTGTCAGAGCTTTGGGTTTAAACTGACGAATACTACGATGATTAAGTTGTGTCTTAATGGTTTCGTTCATATGCTTCTCCTTAAACTAGTCATTACTTCCCCTCAATTATAAACAATACATCTGACGAATTCAAGATGTGATAAGAAAAAGCTCACGACTTAATCTCTGATCAAAATGTTGAAAAATGTCCTTAAAAAATCTAGTAAACTAAGAAGCTTTACTAAAATCGGAAAAGACTCTTTATTTAGCGACTGTACGGTACATATTCCGAGCCTTTCCGACGTGATAAAAACGACTGAAACATAAAAGTTGCAGTCGTTCGGAAATTTGGAGACTTTAGGCTCGAAACGTAGTCATAGAACTTCGAAGAAGTTCGCTGACGTCCGCTATCACATAAGGAAAGTCTCAAAAATAGACCTTTATCTCTAATAAAAGCCAGAGACCTGTATCTCTGACTTTGTATTTTATATAGCGTCTTTATCCTTGCCAAGGGCACGTTGAACGGCTTTGACTAATTCAACAAATACCACAATCAAGAAGGAACCTACAATAACCGCAAGCCATTGTGTCAGACTAAGGTGTGACACATGGAAGAGATTATTAAATCCAGGAACCACGATAGTTGCCATCAGAAGAACAAAGGCTACTGGAATGGCCCAATTGAAAGTATTGTTTCTGAAGAGACCAACTTTAAAGACTGATTGATACACAGATTTAACGTTAAAGGCATGGAGCAACTGAATTAAGCCAAGTGTTGCAAAAGCCATTGTAAGGGCATCTGCGTGAATGGCTCCTTGCGTATGGTGTTCTGGGAAGACAAGACCCCAACCATAAACGGCAAGAACAAGGATAGTTTGAAGAATTCCCTGATAAATAATAGCACCGAAGACACCACCATCAAAGAAGTTTGATTGACGTCCACGAGGTTTGTGAGTCATAATACCTGGTTCAGCTGGCTCAACCCCAAGTGCGATGGCTGGAAGGGTATCAGTTACTAGGTTAATCCAGAGAAGATGAACTGGTTGAAGCACATCCCATCCAAACAGTGTAGCGAAGAAGATAATGAAGACTTCGGCCATATTGGCTGACAAGAGGTACTGGATTGATTTTTGGATGTTTGAGAAGACCTTACGACCTTCTTCTACAGCGACGATAATTGTCGCAAAGTTATCATCGGCAAGAACCATGTCAGAAGCTCCCTTAGAAACCTCTGTACCAGTAATTCCCATACCAATACCAATATCAGCTGTCTTAAGTGAAGGTGCATCATTAACCCCGTCACCTGTCATGGCAACAACCTTGCCATCATTTTGCCATGCCTTAACAATACGAACCTTATGTTCAGGAGACACACGCGCATAGACAGAGTATTGTTTGAATACTTTTTGGAATTCTTCATCAGAAAGTTCATTCAGCTCAGCACCAGTGAAGACATGGTCTTCTGTGTCATTTGGATCGATGATACCAAGACGTTTAGCAATAGCTTCTGCTGTATCTTGGTGGTCACCAGTAATCATGATTGGACGAATACCCGCTTCTTTCGCCACACGAACAGCTTCTGCTGCTTCAGGACGTTCTGGGTCAATCATACCTACCAAACCTGAGAAAATAAGGTCTGACTCAACAACTTCAGATTCCAAAGTAGGAATTTCACTCGTTGTCTTATAAGCCATCATCAAGACACGAAGGGCTTGTTTGGCTAAATCTTTATTAGTCGTAAGAATAGCTTGTTTATCTTCATCCGTGATAGGACGAACCTCACCATTGATTTCAATACGAGTCACACGTTTGAGCAATTGGTCAGGCGCACCCTTAACGGCTACAAAGTATGTACCATCCGCTTCCTTATGGATAGTAGACATGAGCTTACGGTCAGAGTCAAATGGCAACTCTGCCACACGAGGCTCTGATTTCAAGACGTCACGCACATCAAAATTATGGTCCAAACCAAATTGAACAAGGGCTGTTTCCGTTGGATCCCCGATTAATTTACCATCTGGATCCACCTTTGTATCATTGGCAAAGTTCATAATACGAAGGGTCGTATTGTCCGCACCAAGTTCTGTGTCAGCGCTTTGCAATTGACCGTTTGCATAGACTTTTTCAACGGTCATTTGGTTCATTGTCAAGGTACCAGTCTTATCAGATGCGATAATTTCTGTTGAACCAAGTGTTTCAACAGCTGGCAATTTACGCACAATCGAATTACGTTTAGCAAGTGTCGTTGTTCCCAATGATAAGAGGATGGTTACAATAGCAGGAAGTCCTTCTGGAATGGCTGCAACGGCAAGAGCAACGGCAACCATCAAACCTTCAAGGGGCTGTTCGCCACGAATGAAGACACTCACCAAGAATGTCACCAAGGCAATCGCAACAATAAGGTAGGTTAAACTCTTAGATAATTGTTCTAGGCTTTGCTTCAAAGGTGTTTGTGATTCGTCCGCATTAGCCAGCATATCAGCAATTTTACCAACTTCAGTATACATACCAGTATTGGTAACAACCCCAGTACCACGACCATAAGTCACGTTAGAATTCTGGTAACCCATATTTACACGGTCACCAATACCTGCATCTGCTGCAACCGTTTCAGTAATATCCTTTTCAACTGGAACAGACTCACCTGTAAGGGCAGCCTCTTCAATCTTGAGTGAGGCAGCTTCAAGCAAACGCATATCGGCCGGAACAACATCACCTGCTTCAAGCAAAACAATGTCTCCAGGAACCAATTCACGTGAATCAATCTCAACGATATTGCCATCACGACGAACACGAGCTAGAGGACTTGACATGTTTTTAAGGGCTTCAATAGCAGCTTCTGCTTGTCCTTCTTGATAAACACCAAAAGCAGCATTTAAAACAACAACAGCTAAAATAATGCAAGCATCTGTCAAACCATGCATCCCTTCTGTAATGACAGAAAGGGCAGCAGCGACAAGCAAGATGATAATCATCAAATCTTTAAACTGGTCGATGAATTTTGACAAGAGGCTACGTTTTTCACCTTCATCCAACTCGTTAAAGCCATAGGCATCTAAACGTTCCTTGGCTTGTGCAGTTGACAAACCATCAACAGAAGTATCCAAGCTTTTTAGGACTTCTTCCTCTCCTTGTGTGTAAAACAAGGCTTTACTTTGTTCTTTCGACAAAATAATCTCCTCCTTCTATATAGGGAAAAATGACTATCAAGGCTCTTTTCATATAAAAAATGATACAAAAAGAGACTTGTTTCCTTAAAAACAAGTCTCGCTGTTTAAGAATATGCCGGAAATGTAAAATTTCGTAATGACGACATAATCGCAACCTTTAATCAAATCTATTGACTAAAGTCGCCTGCTACTCCCTTGATATACCCTTACATTTTATCATAATTTAGGGCTTTTTCAAGCCAAATGACTCAATTTTTTCACAAATTAAAACCATGAAACCTCTAATTCATAATCAGCAAAGATGTCTTCCGTTTCTGGATGTTGCAATTGATAATGAATATCAACTGTTTGGCCATCAGGATCATAGGCAAAAAGGCTCGTAACGGTTTGAAAATGCTGATTACCAAGCGGCGTCGGAATGTGAACCAAGGCAGGTACCTTGGCTGAAAAACGCATGATTGATTTAGGCTGAGAAAAGCGTGTCATAATGAGCTCTTCCTGATTCAATTTTATTACCACTTTTTCTTTCTCGGAATTATGGTGAATAAGATAGAGATAATCTCCTTTTTCCGTAACCTCACAAGGGTGGATTTCCTCAATGATTTCCGTTTGATCTGCTACTTTAATTTTATTTTTGATTTTAATTTCCATTAATTACTCCTTTTGTTGCTATACCTATTTTTCCAACTCTAATGTGACACTGACAGCAGACACATTTTCAAATTCTTCTAATAACATTAGTCATTCTTTCTGTTTCAAGTAGACCACTTGAGTTTGTTTGACAAAGCCGATTTTTTCATACAAATGCTTAGCTCCCACATTATCATCTTCCACTGCAATTTGGAAGGACTTGTCGTTATGCGCAATGAGTTGATTGACGACTGATTTTGCCAGATAGCTTCCATAGCCTTGCCCACGATAGTCTTCTGCCACAGCAAGTCCATAGAGATAGTTGCTATTCCCAGACAAATCAACCGTACAAAGTCCGATGACCTGACCTTCTTTGAGGAGGATGTAAAGTAGGCTATTGGAATCTTTCAAAGCCTCAGCAATATATCTGAGGCTCACCTCAAATGTTTCTTCTGCATCAGAAAAGGCTTGGTGGTGGAGCTGGGCAATTTCTTCAAGATAAGAGGAAGTTGCTAAGAGCGACTTGACATCTGAACGGAAATCCAGAGTATATGGAGTTCTATCTCTCCCTAGCCAGGTTTCAGTGCCTGCATCTTCAACTAGGCCCCAATGACTGATAAAATCAGGATGACAATCTAGAAAAACACGTTCTGTCTGAAAGGTCACTGATTGAATAGGATAAGATGCCGTTTCCTTCTGAAATTTGTCAAACAAACTCCTCGCAATGCCTTTGCGGCGATACTCTGGGACAACTAAAATCGCCACTTCAACATCTTCGTTATCCGCATAAACCGTTAATAAACCAAGCAATTCTTCCTCTTGATAATAGAGAAAAAAGGTCGGCATAGTGGAATCAAAATTAAGCATATTGGAGAGATAAGGTTCTCGAAAGGTGTGGTCATTAGCTTGGCAGCTAGCAATCAATGCTTTTGCTTCCTTACGTTCTTTATCTGTCAATTGGTTTGTAAATCGAATCACTCTTGTCTCTCCTTTATTAGTCTGACCTTATTTTACCAATTAAAAAGCATTTGGGCAATTCTTAGTAACAAACCGTTCTATACAGTTTGGAGTCGGCTTTAACAGTTTTCGATTCGCCAATATTATTTTTCTCAGGAAGAACTATGACAAAGCGCCCAAATTTTAGTAAAATAGAAGGGAAACTAACTTAATGAAACAGGTATTTATATGTCTATTAAACTTATTGCTGTTGATATTGACGGGACGCTTTTAAATAGCCAACATCAAGTCACACCTGAAGTCTTTCAAGCGATTCAAGAGGCCAAGGCTGCGGGTGTTAAAGTCGTTATTGCGACTGGTCGTCCTATTCCTGGCGTGCTTCCACTTCTTGAAGAACTTAATCTTAACCAAGATGGCGACTATGTCATCACTTTTAATGGTGGTCTTGTCCAAGAAACGTCTACCGGTAACGAATTGATTCGTGAGACACTCTCATACGAAGACTACCTTGACATTGAGGTTTTGGCTAACAAGCTTGGTGTTCATTCTCACGCCATTACTAAAGATGGTATCTACACAAGTAATCGCAACATTGGACGCTACACGGTTCATGAGTCTACACTTGTTCATATGCCGATTTACTATCGTACACCTGAAGAGGTGACTGACAAGGAATTCGTTAAGGCCATGTATATCGATGAACCTGAAATTCTTGATGCAGCTATTGCCAAACTTCCACAGGAATTTTATGACCGCTTTACTATTGTAAAATCAACACCATTTTACCTAGAAATTCTCAAGAAAACAGCCAACAAAGGAATTGCTGTAACCCATCTTGCTGAGAAACTCGGTCTTTCTAAAGAAGAAACAATGGCTATCGGTGATGAAGAAAATGACCGTGCTATGCTTGAAGTCGTTGGCTCTCCTGTTGTTATGGAAAATGGTAATCCAGAAATGAAGAAAATTGCGAAACACATCACAAAATCAAATGATGAATCTGGTGTCGCTTATGCTATTAGAAAGTGGGTTCTAGAATAATATGTATACCTATAAAACTGGACTCAGTACTTCTGAGCATGACTGCTTTGTGATTGATAGTCCTCAAACCAACTTATTACAAAGTAGCTCATGGGCAAAAATCAAGGATAGTTGGGGCAATGACCGTCTAGGTTTCTATAAAGATGATAAACTTGTTGCCGTTGCTAGTGTTCTTATTCAACCACTGCCTCTTGGCTTCTCTATGATTTACATCCCACGAGGCCCTATCATGGACTACCACGATAAAGAGTTAGTCGCTTTTGTCCTGGCTTCACTGAAAAAGTATGCCAAAACAAAACACGCCCTCTTTGTTAAATTTGATCCAAGCCTCTTTGTCACTAAAAATTTGATTTCTCAAGAAGTTAGCATCAACGAAGATACTATGGCTATTGCCAAAAACATCCAATCTCTTGGTGTTGAATGGACTGGTCTCACTGAAGACATGGCTGAGAATATTCAACCACGCTTTCAGGCTAATATCCATAAAGAAGATTTCACTGAAGAACAGCTCTCTAAGAGCACCAAGCAGGCTGTTCGTACTGCTCGAAACAAAGGTATTTCGGTTCAATTTGGTGGCACTGAGCTTCTTGAACAATTCGCTTCTTTGATGAAGAAGACTGAAGCTCGTAAAAACATCCATCTTCGTGGCATAGACTACTATGAAAAGTTGTTGACGACTTACCCAGAATCGTCTTACATTACACTCTCAACACTAGATTTGCCAGCCCGTCTTAAAGATCTTAATAAGCAACTTGAAAAGAACATTGCTGATGCTGCCAAGTTCACTGAAAAAACCAAACCTGGAAAAGTTGAGAACAATAAGCAAGAGCACAAACGTCTCAAAGAAGAAATTGCCTTTCTCCAAGAAAAAGTAGATGCTGGAAATCAGACAGTCCCACTCTCTGGTACCCTAGTTCTTGAATTTGGTAAGACGTCTGAGAATATCTACGCTGGTATGGATGAAGACTACCGTCGTTATCAACCAGCTATCCTGACATGGTATGAAACTGCTAATCATGCTTTTGAGCGTGGCGCTGACTGGCAAAACATGGGAGGTATTGAAAATTCCTTGGACGGTGGCTTGTATAACTTCAAATCAAAATTCAACCCCCGCATTGAACAGTTCGTCGGTGAATTTAACCTTCCGGTTAGTCCTCTTTATGGCTTAGCTAACTTTGCCTATAAAGTCCGTAAAAAAATAAGAAGCAAACATTAATCACTATACTAAAAACGAGACTTCCAAGAGAAGTCTCGTTTTTTGATACTAGCTTAGTCTTTATCAGGAATAACCTTAAATAAATAATAGGTGATGAAAAGTGTCAGACAGAAGAGTCCAATTTTCACCCAAAGAATAGGAGCAAAAAAGATTGAAATCCCCATCAAGACATAGATTTGAATGATAATCTTTTTCTTCCGTTCTTTAGCAATAGATTTGGTTTCTCGAAAATCAGCTACATAACTTTGATACAATTTAGTGTGATATAACCATTTTTCAAAACGTTTAGAACTTCTAGCAAAGCAAGCAATGGCTAAAAGTAGAAAGGGGGTTGTCGGCAATATTGGCAGAGGGATTCCTAGAATACCTAAACCAAGCGAGATAAAACCTAAGGAGAGATAAATGACTTTCATAACAATAATCCTTTCAAAAAGAGCCACACTAAACTTATTAGTGTAGCTCTTTCACTATTTCTCTAAATATCAGTCAGTGGAGTGGCTGTATCTGGAGAGGTATCAAAAACCTTAAAGTCAGTACCAACACCAAAGTCCGCACGTGCCAACTGATTTTCCATCGTCATATGGGCCAATTCCTTGATATTATTTTCTTTGGAGAGGTGACCCAGATAGATCTTTTTAGTTTTATTACCGATGGTACGAATCATAGCGTCCGCCCCATCTTCATTACACAAGTGACCTTGATCAGAGAGGATACGTTGCTTGGTTGACCATGGGTAAGAGCCTGCTCTCAAGATTTCAATATCATGATTAGACTCAATCAGATAGCCATCAGCATTTTCAATAATCCCAGCCATGCGATCTGATACATAGCCCGTATCCGTCAACATAACAAAGCTCTTTCCATCTTTCATAAAGCGATAGAACTGTGGATCTATAGCATCATGACTAACTCCAAAAGATTCAATGTCAATATCACCAAAGGTCATAATCTTGTCACGAGAAAAAACGTGCTTCTGGCTATTATCAACCTTACCTAGCATATTTTTACTGTCCATAATCTGCCAGGTTTTCTCATTGGCGTAGATGTCCATGCCATATTTACGAGCTAGAACACCGACACCATGGATATGGTCCTTGTGTTCATGCGTTACTAGGATAGCATCAAGATCACTCGGATCACGGTTAATCTCAGCTAGCAAATTTGTAATTTTCTTACCTGACAAACCAGCATCTATTAGAATTTTCTTTTCTGGAGTTTCCAAGTAAAAAGAGTTTCCTGTAGAGCCTGAAGCCAAAATACTATATTTAAACCCTAAATCTGAGGTCATTTCTACTACATCTCCCACTCATCAACCATCATGGCATCCTTGTCATATGGAAGAACAATAGTAAAGGTTGAACCCTTACCATATTCACTCTTAGCCCAAATAAAGCCATTATGTTGTTTAATAATTTCCTTGGCAATGGACAAACCAAGACCAGTTCCACCTTGAGCACGGCTTCTTGCCTTGTCAACACGGTAAAAACGGTCGAAAATCAAAGGTAAATCTTTCTTAGGAATACCTAAACCTTGGTCGGAAATTGAAACAATTAATTGCGCATCCGTAGTCTTCATGGACACCGTAATCTCTCCACCATCGGGCGAATACTTGATAGCATTATTAAGAATATTATCCACGACCTGAGTCATCTTATCTGTGTCAATTTCCACCCAAATAGAATTAACAGGATAATCTCGAATAATTTCATAATCCTTACCAGTATTATTTTCTTGACTTTTGATTTGATCAAAACGATTCAAAATATAGGTCATAAAGGCCGTAAAATTGGTCATTTCAACATCAAGATGTGTGCTCTTATTATCAATATGAGAAAGGGCCAAAAGGTCAGAGATCATCCTCATCATTCGGTTGGTTTCATCCAAAGAAACCTTAATAAAGTTTGGAGCAATCTCTTCATTAAGGGCACCATCATCAAGAGCTTCAAGGTAGGATTTAACAGAAGTTAAAGGCGTCCGCAATTCGTGACTGACATTTGATACGAATAAACGACGTTCACGTTCTTCTTTTTCCTGTTCAGTGGCATCATGAATAACAGCAACTAAACCTGAAATAAAGCCAGACTCCTTACGAATCAGGGCAAAATTAACACGCAAGGTTACAAACTCATCGTTAGCGTCTCTACGTGACAAATGAATTTCCGGTGTCTTAGATAGTAATTCACTATAAGTATAAGGACTTTCACCATCTAACAAATCCAAGATTGACATCTGGGTCGCCGTTTCCCTATCAATATTTAATAAACGCTTGGCTGTACTATTAATCATGGTAATTTGACCACGACGATTGGTCGCAATAACTCCATCACTCATATAGGAAAGGACTGAAGACAAGCGATTTTTTTCTTGGGCTAGATTTTCATGCGTCAGACGGAAAACGTCTGATAAATCATTCAAGCTATTTGCCAGCTCTAAGAGCTCCGAATCTCCCTTTAAGCGTAACTCTTCATTATAGTTTCCAGCCATCAAAGATTTTACTCGCTTAGTCAACTTCCGAATGTTCTTCACTTGACGGTAATCACGATAAGCAAGAAAAATAAAGTAAAAAGCAACAAATAAGAGAGTAAAGAGTAAGGCTAACTCAAAGCTCGTAATATTTAAGCCAATACTAGTCATAGTTCTTCATGTAGTAGCCAACACCACGGCGGGTCAAAATATACTCTGGACGGCTTGGTGTATCTTCAATTTTTTCACGAAGACGACGAATAGTGACGTCAACCGTACGCACATCACCAAAATAGTCATAACCCCAAACAGTTTCAAGTAGATGCTCACGTGTCATGACTTGTCCCATGTGAGTTGCCAAATGGAATAACAATTCAAATTCACGGTGAGTCAATTCAACTTCATTCCCACGTTTTTTAGCTACAAAGGCATCTGGAACGATAATTAATTCACCAATCGAAATTTCTTTCTTGCCTGAGTTTGAGCTCTCTTCAGCCGCTGCTGTTTCAATAGTCTCTGTTCGACGCAAATGAGCCTTAATTCGTGCTAACAACTCACGATTTGAGAATGGTTTAGTGACATAATCGTCTGCCCCAATCTCCAAGCCAATGACCTTATCAAACTCGCTATCTTTAGCTGAAAGCATGATAATCGGTATATGACTTGTTTTTCGGATTTCCTTGGCTACTTCTAAACCATCTAGTTCAGGTAACATCAAGTCCAAGATAACTAAATCAGGATTTTCAGCTTCAAATTGCTCCAAAGCTTCACGACCATCAAATGCCGTCACAACTTCGTAACCTTCCTTGGTTAGATTAAACTTGATAATATCCGAAATTGGTCTTTCATCATCAACAACTAGAATTTTTTTCATACAAACACCTCATCGGTTTTCTTAGTTCATTTCAATTTAGTAAAGCAATCCACTTTACGTATCTATTCTATTATACCAAAAATTAGGTTAAGGACCAAGTTTGGGCTATGCGTTCCTAGTAAGATACAGACTTACCTGTAATTTTCAAACACCACTAATGGCTTATATTCGTTAAAAAATTAATATTATGATTGAATTTTCAAACATTTTTGACATTTTCCTATATCTATAGTAAAATACACTCTTGTTGTTACATATATTAATGTAAAATTTTAGGAGGCTCTTATGGCACTTATTGAATTTAAAAATGTCAATAAATATTACGGAGATTATCATGCACTTCGTGACATCAATCTAGAAATTGAAAAAGGACAAGTTGTGGTTCTCTTGGGACCTTCTGGGTCTGGGAAATCTACCCTTATCCGTACAATCAATGCCTTGGAATCCATCGATAACGGTACGCTTATCGTTAACGGACATAATGTGACGGAAGCTTCTGCCAAAGACTTGGTTGAGCTTCGTAAGGAAGCGGGTATGGTATTCCAACACTTTAACCTCTACCCGCACAAAACCGTTCTTGAAAATGTTACCTTGGCACCTATCAAGGTTCTTGGAATCAGTAAGGCAGAGGCTGAAAAGACTGCTGAAAAATTCCTTCGCTACGTTAACATGTGGGACAAGAAGGATTCATACCCTGGTATGCTTTCTGGTGGGCAAAAACAACGTATCGCTATTGCCCGTGGTCTTGCCATGAATCCTGAGCTCTTGCTCTTTGACGAACCAACGTCAGCCCTTGACCCAGAGACTATTGGTGACGTGCTTGCGGTTATGCAAAACCTTGCCAAAGGTGGCATGAACATGGTTGTCGTAACCCACGAAATGGGCTTTGCCCGCAGTGTGGCTGACCGTATCATTTTCATGGCTGAAGGTCAGGTTCTTGTAGACACTACGGATGTGGATGGTTTCTTCGACAATCCAACTGAACCTCGTGCAGTTCAATTCCTTTCTAAGATTATCGACCACAACTCTGATCGTGTCCAAGTGGACGCCTAAGGAGGACTTATGTTAATCAAGAAACTTAGTCGCATTTTAGCTATCTCTGTTATAGCTTTTCTAGCAGTTCTCCTCTGGAACACTAAAAGTAGTCAGGCAGATGAAAGCAGTAAACTACTCAATAGTGCTGCAATTCAAAAAATTGTCAAAAAAGGGACACTAAACGTTGGTGTCAAACAGGATGTCCCAAACTTTGGTTACTATTCAGCCAAAACTAATACCTATCAAGGGATGGAAATTGACCTTGCTAAGAAAATTGCCAAAGAACTTAAGGTTAAGGTGAATTTTACAGCGGTTACCCCACAAACTCGTGAAGCCCTTATGGATAACGGAACTATTGACATGCTTATCGCTACTTATACCATTACAGATGAGCGTAAGGCTTCATATGCCATGTCAAATCCTTACTACTACGACCAAATCGGTTTCCTCGTTCAAACCAAATCTGGCTATAAGAAACTTTCTGACCTAAACGGTAAAACTATTGGAGTGTCTCAAGGGTCATCTGCCAAAGCTGCTGTTGAAGAGTACGCTTCAGCTAATAACCTTAAGTTTGACTACGTTCAACTTGGATCTTATCCTGAGTTAGCCGTATCACTCTATGCTTACCGTATTGACGCCTTTGCTGGTGATAAATCAATCTTGTCAGGTTACGAAAGTGATAAAACCAAGATCCTTGATGAAGGTTTCAAAACACAAGAATACGGTATCGCTTCAAGCAAGTCTAACCAAGAGTTGATTGATTATACCAACGATTTGATTGCTAAATGGCAAAAAGATGGTAGTCTTCAAAAACTCTACGATAAGTATCACTTGAAACCAGCTAAGGCTGAAGATAAATAGAAAGGAGTCCTGAATTTATGTATCTTTTAACTGAAACGGCTAGTCCTTTCGCTCTTGAACGTTGGGCTGCTTTCTTCGCTAACTTTGGGCAATTTGCCAAAGGTTTCTTCTATACCCTTGGCATTTCAATTGGTGCCTTGATTGTTGCCCTTCTTCTTGGGCTCATCTTTGGGGCTATGAGCTCTACTCACAACAAGGTCCTTCGTGGCATCTCACGTGTGTATGTTGAAATCTTCCAGAACACACCCTTGCTCGTCCAATTCGTGGTTGTCTTCTATGGGATTTCAATCTTGACTGATGGTCATGTCATGATTCCAATTTCATTGACAGCTATCCTTTGTGTAGGTGTCTACACCGGAGCCTATATCTCTGAAATTATTCGTACAGGTATCGAGGCGGTTCCTAAAGGTCAAACCGAAGCGGCTTTGTCTCAAGGATTCACCTACGCTGATACCATGCGTATCATCATCTTGCCTCAAGCAGTGCGTACTATCTTGCCACCATTGACCAACCAAGTGGTTAACTTGATTAAGAATACTTCTACAGTTGCCATTATCTCTGGGGCAGATATCATGTTCACAGCTAAGGCTTGGGCTTATGATACCACTAACTATGTGCCGGCCTTTGCTGGGGCTGCCTTCCTCTACTTTATCATGTGTTTCCCTCTAGCTACCTGGGCACGTCGTAAAGAAGAAGAGAATAAGAAAGCTTACTAAGGAGGTCCACTATGTCAGAAGTTTTATCAGCTACTAACCTTAAATTCTTGGCACAAGGGATGTGGACGACTCTTTACTTGTCTTTCTTCATCATCGTGCTATCTACCCTGTTCGGAACAATTCTGGCGGTGATGCGTAACGGAAAGAATCCTATCCTTCGTTGGATCGCTTCTATCTACGTTGAGTTCGTCCGTAACGTTCCTAACTTGCTTTGGATTTTCATCATCTTCTTGGTCTTCCAACTCAAGTCAACTGCGGCAGGGATTACCTCTTTCACGGTCTTTACTTCAGCTGCCTTGGCGGAAATCATTCGTGGGGGACTGAACTCTATCAACCATGGCCAAACAGAAGCTGGCTTGTCTCAAGGATTTAACAACAAACAAATCTTTATTTACATCATCTTCCCACAAGCTATTCGTAAGATGTTGCCATCTATCATTTCTCAATTCGTAACAGTTATCAAGGATACTTCTTTCCTTTACTCTGTTATCGCCTTACAAGAATTGTTTGGTAAGAGTCAGATTTTGATGGGTGGTTACTACGAACCTAGTCAAATCTTTACCTTATACGGTATTGTGGCTTTAGCTTATTTCGTGGTTAACTTTGCGATTTCTAGCTACTCTCGCTACCTCTCTAAACAATGGGAGCAAGCTAGTGAATAAAACAAAAAACTCACCTGCCGGTGGGTTTTTGTTTTTCTCATATTTATATCAAAAAATGATTAATTATTTAGTAAAAACCGAACGTTTTGAAAGAATATTCGGAATTTTTTGACTTTCGACTTTACTTATGCTAAAATTCAATATATGTTAGAAAAGCTAACAAGTAAATCCATTATAGGAGGCTCTTATGGCACTTATCGAATTTAAAAATGTCAATAAATATTACGGAGATTATCATGCACTTCGTGATATCAATCTAGAAATTGAAAAAGGACAAGTTGTGGTTCTCTTGGGACCTTCTGGGTCTGGGAAATCCACCCTCATCCGTACAATCAATGCCTTGGAATCCATCGATAACGGTACGCTTATCGTTAACGGACATAATGTGACGGAAGCTTCTGCCAAAGACTTGGTTGAGCTTCGTAAGGAAGCGGGTATGGTATTCCAACACTTTAACCTCTACCCGCACAAAACCGTTCTTGAAAATGTAACTTTGGCACCTATCAAGGTTCTTGGAATCAGTAAGGCAGACGCCGAAAAAACTGCCGAAAAATTCCTTCGCTACGTTAACATGTGGGACAAGAAAGATTCGTACCCTGGTATGCTTTCTGGTGGGCAAAAACAACGTATCGCAATTGCCCGTGGTCTTGCCATGAATCCTGAGCTCTTGCTCTTTGACGAACCAACGTCAGCCCTTGACCCAGAGACTATCGGTGACGTGCTTGCGGTTATGCAAAAGCTTGCCAAAGGTGGTATGAACATGGTTGTCGTAACCCACGAAATGGGCTTTGCCCGTAGTGTGGCTGACCGTATCATTTTCATGGCTGAAGGTCAAGTTCTTGTAGACACTACGGATGTGGATGGTTTCTTTGACAATCCAACTGAACCTCGTGCGGTTCAATTCCTTTCTAAGATTATCGATCACAACTCTGATCGTGTCCAAGTGGATGCCTAAGGAGGTTGCCTATGATTTTCAAAAAAATCTTACGTTACCTAACTGTTGCAAGCTTGGCAATTCTCACTATTTTTCTTATCACGAGTCACAAGACTAAGGCGGAAGATAAGAGCAAGCTCTTAAATAGTAAAGCAGTTCAAAAAATTGTTAAGCGAGGTACACTTAACGTTGGTGTTAAGCAGGACGTTCCTAACTTTGGTTACTATTCTGCTAAGACCAATACCTACG